>NZ_JBHYHC010000232.1:0-8252 GCF_042738955.1 Umezawaea sp. NPDC059074 | reverse complement strand
CATTCCGAACCCGGTAGTTAAGCCCTCCTGCGCCGATGGTACTGCACTGGTGACGGTGTGGGAGAGTAGGTCACCGCGGGGCAATCTTTCCCGGTGGGGGACTCCAGTTCTGGAGTCCCCCATCGGGCTTTTTGCGTTACGGTCCGGTTCATGGCCGACTTCGTGGTGCACGACGACCTGCCGGACTTCTGGGCCACCGCCGAAGCGCTCTTCACCGTGGACCCGGTCCGCCACACCGTGGCGTTGACCGCTCTCACCCGCAGGCTCGACCACCCGGAGCACGACGGTCCGCGGGAGATCCTCATCACCGCGTACGAGGACGGCGAGCTGCGCGGTGCCGCCGTGCAGCTGCCGCCGTACCCGCTGCTGTCGACCGCGATCCCGGTGGACCTGGTGGACGAGTTCGCCGCGGTGGTCCGTCGGCTCGTCCCGAACCTCGGTGGGGTGAACGGCGACCGCGAGTCGGCCGAGGCGTTCGCGGGGGCGTGGCAGCGCTTGACCAGCAGCGAAGTCACCGAGGCGATGGCGCTGCGGCTGCACCGGCTCGGGACTCTCGTGGTCCCGGCCGTCCCCGGCTCCGTGCGCTTGGCGACTCCGGACGACGCCGAACTCCTCGGGCCCTGGTACAGCGCGTTCATGGCCGAGGCCATGGACCACATCACCCGTGACGAGGACGCGGACCCGGTCGTCGAGGTCCGCGAGCAGATCGTCCGCGGCCACGCGCACGCGGTGTGGGAGGTCGACGGTGCTCCCGTCTCCTGGGCCGCCGCCAGTCCGCCCGTGCGGGCGATGTCCCGCATCGGGCCCGTCTACACCCCGGCCGAACACCGGGGCCACGGGTACGCCGCCGCCGTCACCGCGGGCATCTCCACGTGGGCGAGGTCCGCGGGCGCGGACGAGGTCCTCCTCTACACCGACCTCGCCAACCCCACGTCGAACGGCGTCTACCAGCGCATCGGCTTCGCCCCGGTCCTGGACGCCACCGAACTCACCTTCGACACCCCCTGAGCGGTCGCGAAGCCGGTCGCCTAGCCGAGGGTGTCCCGGCCGATGGCCCGGTTCCGCACCGGTGACGAGAACACGAGCGACGTGGTGGTGTCGCCGTACTTCTGGGCCTGCTCGACGAACGCCTCCAGGTCGCCGGTCGAGCGGCACACCACCCGCAGCGCCCAGCAGTCGTCGCCGGTGACGTGGTCGGCGTCCAGCACCTGGGGCAGCACCACGATCCGCTCGCGGAACCGGGGCGTGTCCAGCGACCGCACGCGCACCCGCACCACGGCCTCGATGGGCAGGCCGAGCAGCCGCACGTCCACGACCGCCCGGTACCCGACGATCACCCCGAGCTGCTCCAGCCGCCGTACCCGCTCGGTCGTCGCGGGCGCGGACAGCGCCACGCGCCTGCCCAGCTCGGTGAACGTCATCCGCCCGTCCTCCTGGAGCAGCCCGATGAGCTTCCAGTCGACCTCGTCGAGTTCCACCGGGGAATCGTAGGCGGAAACGGCTCCACGGCTGGACTTTCCCCTGGGCCGACGGGATTCGCCCGACGAGGATTGGGGCATGACGAACACGTTGCGCTTCCCGCCCGCCGAGCCCGCCGCCGCTGCCGAGTTCTTCGCCGCCGAACTCGCCTTCGAGGCCGACCCGGACGACGTCGTCCGCGACCTGGAAAGCGGTGCGGCGCAAGGATTCCAACTCGTCGAGACGCGGAGCGCGGAGGCGTTCGCGCACTCGAGGATCCCGACGGCGATCCACCTCGACTACCGGACGGTGGACGAACTGTCCACGAAGGACTTGGACCGCGACCTGGTGTACGTCTGCTACTGCGAGAGCTTCCAGTGCAACGCCGCCACGAAGGGCGCGCTGCGGCTCGCGCGGCTGGGGTTCCGGGTCAAGCGGCTCTCCGGCGGCATCACGGCGTGGCGGGCGGCGGGCTACCCGGTCGAGGGGGACGAGGGCGGTCACACCGGGGTCCGCTGCGCCTGCTGAGCGGCGCAACCTACGCTCGAACGCGTGACCGCACCTCGTTTGCTCGTGCTCCAACCCGATGCCCACGGCCCGCTCGGCGCCCTCGAGGACTGGCTGACCGCCGCTGGCGCCGAAGTGCACGTCGTCCGGGTGTTCGAGGAGCCCGTGCCGGAGACCCTCGACGGCTACCAGGGCGTCGTCTGCCTCGGCGGCCGCATGGGCGCGCTGGACGACCTGGACTTCCCGTGGCTCGCCGACGTCCGCAAGCTGCTGTCGCAGTCGGTGGCGAGGAAGGTCCCGGCGCTCGCGATCTGCCTCGGCTCCCAGCTGCTGGCCGCCGCGACCGGCGGGCAGGTGCGGCGCGGGCCCAAGGGCCCCGAGGTGGGGGTCTCGCTGGTCGCGAAGCGGGACGTGTCCAGCCGCGACCCGCTGTTCGCCGACCTGCCGTGGACGCCGGACGTGATCCAGTTCCACGGCGACGAGGTGCACGTCCTGCCGCCGACCGCCGAGCACCTGGCGGCCTCGCCGAAGTACGACCACCAGGCGTTCCGCGTCGGCGAGAGCGCGTACGGCCTCCAGTTCCACATCGAGACGACCCCTGAGGTCGTGCTGGGCTGGGTGGAGCACGCCCCGGAGATGGCGGCGCTCGCCCGGCCCGGCTCGTTCACGCCGGAGCGCTTGGCCGAGGCGCACGCGGACCTGGCCGAGGTGTGGCAGCCGTTCGCCGAGCGGTTCGTGCGCTTGACCAGCGGCGAGTTGAAGCCCGGTGGGCACGGCGGCATCGAGCTCCCCCTGGTGTGATGAACGTTTCTCCCTCCTTTCGCAGGGCCTGTGTTCACCTGGACGACAGGTAGCGTTCATCCACGACTGTGTCGGTTCAGCCGGGGGAATCAGAGTGGATGCCTCACTTCTCGTCGTCATCGTGGTCATCACGGCGTTGGCCTTCGACTTCACCAACGGTTTTCACGACACCGCGAACGCGATGGCCACGTCCATCGCGACCGGCGCTCTCCGCCCGAGAACCGCCGTCGCCCTGTCCGCCGTGCTCAACCTGGTCGGCGCGTTCCTGTCGGTCGAGGTGGCCAAGACGATCTCGGGCGGCATCGTCGACGACACCAGGATCACCCCGGCGATCGTGTTCGGCGGCCTCATCGGCGCCATCATGTGGAACCTCGTGACCTGGTACGTCGGCCTGCCGTCGAGCTCGTCGCACGCCCTGTTCGGCGGCCTGATCGGCGCGACCTGGGTGTCGTCCGGCGCGGACGCCGTGCACTTCGCCAAGGTCGTCGACAAGGTGCTGGTGCCCGCCGTCGCGGCGCCGCTGGTCGCGGGGATCGTGGCGCTGCTGGCGACGGTCCTGACCTACCGGCTGACCCGCTCCACCCGTGCCTCCGTCTCGGACAAGGGGTTCAAGGTCGGGCAGGTGGCGTCGGCCGCGCTGATGTCGCTCGCGCACGGCACGAACGACGCCCAGAAGACGATGGGCATCATCACCCTGACGCTGATCACGGCCGGGACGCTGCCCGCGGGCGCGGGCCCGCCGGTGTGGGTGATCCTGAGCGCGGGCGTCGCGATCGCGCTGGGCACGTACCTCGGCGGCTGGCGGATCACCCAGACCCTCGGCAAGGGCCTGACCACGATCGAGGCCCCGCAGGGCTTCGCGGCCCAGACGAGCGCGGCGACCGTGATCATGGCGTCGTCGCACCTCGGGTTCGCGCTGTCCACCACGCACGTCGCGTCCGGCGGCATCATGGGCTCCGGCCTGGGCCGCCGGCGGGACGGCGTGCGGTGGAACGTCGCCGGCCGGATGGCGATGGCGTGGCTGTTCACGCTGCCCGCCGCGGGTGTCGTCGGCGCGTTGGCCGGTCTGCTGGCCGGTCGCGGCACGGTCGGGGTGGTGCTGGTGGCGGTCATCGGCATCGTCGTGGCGGTCGTCATCTGGATCCTGTCCCGGCGCGAGCCGGTGCGGCCGGAGCACGTGGTGGACGAGATCGCGGCGCAGTCCGAGACGCACAAGCTGGACGTGGCGGCATGAAGGTCGACTGGATGGCGTTGGGCACGGTCTTCGCGGTGAGCATCGCGGTCGTGCTGGGGCTCGTGGTGCTGTTCTCGGTGGGCCTGCGGGGCGTGTCCGCGCGGGAGGCGGCCCGCGAGGACGGCGGAACGGGTGTCGGCGGCACGGTCACCGCGGGCCTCGGCTTCGCCGCGTGCGCGGCCGTGGTGCTGTTCGGGCTCTACCTGATCGTTGCCGCCTGACCGCTCGTCCTCGAGCGGGCCGGACTACGGTGGTCAGCGATGAGCGATCCGTCCCGCGCGTCCGCTTCACCCGCCAGATTCGGGCTGACCGGGCCACGCAGTGAAGAAGAGCTCCGCGCGACCGGCTGGTGGGCCGACGGCCGTCCGGCGAGCGGTGCGGAACCGGTGTTGCTGGCCTTGTCGCGCAGCCCCGACCCCGATCTCGCGCTGCGGGGCGTCGACCGCGTCCGCGTGGCGCTGGGCGACGGTTGGGCGGAGCTGTCCGAGGCCGTGCGCGACGACCCGGTGCTGCGCGGGCGGTTGCTGGCCGTGCTCGGCTCGTCGACAGCTCTCTCGGACTTCCTCGTGGCCAACGCGAAGCGCTGGCGGCTGCTCTCGGGCACCGAGTCCGTCGACGTCGACAGGTTCACGGCGACGCTGACCGACGCGGTCGCGGACCTGCGCGACCAGGAGGCCATCCGCACGCTGCGGCTGGAGTACCGGGCGCTGCTGTGCCTGGTCGCGGCCGACGACCTGGCGCACGTGGTGGACCCGGACCTGCCGTTCGTCGGCTACGACGAGGTGGCGAGCCAGATCTCCGACCTCGCGGTGGCGGCGCTGCGCGCGGCGCTGGCCGTGGCGTTCGCCCAGACGCACCGCTCAGCCGAGTGCACCCTGTCGGTGATCGCGATGGGCAAGTGCGGCGCGCGCGAGCTGAACTACGTGAGCGACGTCGACGTCGTGTTCGTCGGCGAGGGCGACATCGGCGTGGCGACCCGCGTGGCCAGCACGATGATGCAGATCGCGGGCCAGGCGTGCTTCGAGGTCGACGCCGCGCTGCGTCCCGAGGGCAAGGCGGGCGCGCTGGTCCGGACGTTGGACGGGCATGCCTCCTACTACAAGCGGTGGGCGCGGACGTGGGAGTTCCAGGCGTTGCTCAAGGCCCGGCCGGTCGCGGGTGACGAGGACCTGGGCAGGCAGTACCTGGAGGTCGTGCGGCCGCTGGTGTGGACGGCGGCGGACCGCGACAACTTCGTGGTGGACGTGCAGGCCATGCGGCGGCGCGTCGAGGACCACGTGCCGAGCGAGTTGGTGCGGCGGGAGCTGAAGCTCGGCCGCGGCGGGCTGCGGGACGTCGAGTTCGCGGTGCAGCTGCTGCAACTCGTGCACGGTCGTGGCGACGAGGCGTTGCGGATCACGGCGACCACGCAGGCGTTGGCGGTGCTGGGCAAGGGCGGGTACATCGGGCGCGAGGACGCGGTGGACTTCGGCCGCTCGTACCGGTTCCTGCGCACGCTGGAGCACCGGTTGCAGTTGCAGAAGATGCTGCGCACGCACCTGTTCCCGGCGGACGACGACGCGGTCGGGCTGCGGTGGCTGGCGCGCGCCACCGGGTTGGCGGCCGAGGGACGCCTGTCGGAGAGCCAGGTGCTGCTCGCGGAGTTCCGCAGGCACGGCAACCAGGTGCGGCGGCTGCACGAGAAGCTGTTCTACCGGCCGCTGCTGGAGGCCGTGGCGAACGTGCCGACCGAGGCGTTGCGGCTGACCACGAAGGAAGCCGTCGCCCGGCTGGCCGCGCTGGGGTACGCGGCGCCGGACGGGGCGCTGCGGCACATCCAGGCCTTGACCGCGGGCATGTCCCGCCGGTCCCGCATCCAGGGCGCGCTGCTGCCGTTGCTGCTGGACCTGTTCGCGACGACGCCCGACCCGGACGGCGGGTTGCTGGCGTACCGCAAGGTGTCCGAGGCGCTGGCCGAAACCCCGTGGTACCTCAGGCTTCTGCGCGACGAGGGCGCGGTCGTGCAACGGCTGGCGGCGCTGCTCGGCACGTCGAAACTGGTGCCGGACCTGCTGGTCCGCGCGCCCGAGGTGCTGCCGATGCTGGCGGACACCGAGGCGCTCGTCGGCCGTGACCCGATGACCGTCGGGAACCCGTTGCGCAGCGCGGTGGCCCGGCACAACTCGCTGGAACGGGCGGTCGCGGCGGCGAGGTCGTTGCGGCGGCAGGAGATGCTGCGCATCGCGAGCGCGGACCTGCTGGAACTCGTGACGCTGCGGACCGTGTGCGTCTCGCTGTCCGAGGTGTGGGTCGCGGTGGTGCAGGCCGCGCTGGACGCGGCGGTGCGCGCGGCCGGTGACGTGCGGCCCGCGAGGGTCGCGGTGATCGGCATGGGCAGGCTCGGCGGTCGGGAACTGGGCTACGGCTCGGACGCCGACGTGCTGTTCGTGTGCGAGCCGGTGGAGGGCGCGACCGACGGGGAGGCGTTGAAGTACGCCAGTTCGCTGGCCGAGACCGTGCGGCGGCTGCTCGGGTCGCCGAGCCAGGACCCGGCGCTCCAGGTGGACGCCGACCTGCGGCCGGAGGGCAGGCAGGGGCCGCTGGTGCGGACGTTCGAGTCCTACCGCGCCTACTACAAGCAGTGGGCCGAGGTCTGGGAGGCGCAGGCGTTGCTGCGCGCCCGGCCGATCGCGGGCGACGAGGGCCTCGGCGAGCGGTTCATCGAGATGATCGACCCGATCCGCTACCCCGAGGGCGGGCTGGACGCGGCGTCGGTGCGCGAGATCCGGCGGATCAAGGCGCGCGTCGACGCCGAACGGCTGCCGCGCGGTGCGGACCCGAGCACGCACACGAAACTCGGCCGCGGCGGGCTCGCCGACGTGGAGTGGACCATCCAGCTGCTCCAGCTCCAGCACGCGCACGCCGTGCCGTCGTTGCGCACGCCGTCCACGATCCACGGCATCAGGGCGGCGACGGAGGCGGGGCTGCTCGACGCGGCCGACGCCGAGGAGCTGACGAACGCCTGGACGATGGCCACGCGGGCGCGCAACGCGGTGATGCTGGTCAAGGGCAAACCCGGTGACCAGCTGCCGACCGTGGGCCGGGACCTGGCGGCGGTGGCGGCCGTGATGCGGCATCGCGCGGGCACGGATCCGGGGGAGTTCCTGGACGAGTACCGGCGCACGACCCGGCGGGCCCGCGCCGTCATCGAGCGCGTCTTCTACGACTCGTAGAGACTGGAGTCGATCACTGCCGGAACCGGAGTGAGGAGACGCTGCTGTGAAAGCGATGGCGCAGGACGTGTTCGGCGACGCGGACGTGATGGCGTTGCGGGAACTACCGGACCCGCTGGTCGGGCCGGACCGGGTGCTGGTCGAGGTCAGAGCCGCGGGCGTGAACCCGGTGGACGCCGCCGTGCGCGCGGGCTACCTGCAAGGGCTGCTGCCGCACCACTTCCCGCTGGTCCCCGGCTGGGACGTGGCCGGGGTCGTCGTCTCGACCGGGCACGCGGTGACGGGGTTCGCGCCGGGTGACGAGGTGTTCGGCTTCCAGCGGCAGGACCACGTGCAGCACGGCGGGTACGCCTCCCTGATCGCGGCCACCGAGCGTGGCCTGGCGCGCAAACCGGCGTCGATGAGCTTCACCGAGGCCGCCGGGCTCGGGCTGTGCGGGCTGACGGCGCTGCAGTCGCTGCGGGCTGCGGGCGTCGGGCCGGGTGACGCGGTGCTGGTGCACGCCGCCGCGGGCGGTGTCGGGCACCTCGCGGTGCAGATCGCGCGGGCCTTGGGCGCCGAACGGGTGCTGGGCACGGCGTCGCCGCGCAACCACGACTTCGTGCGCTCGCTGGGCGCGGAACCCGTGGCGTACGGCGACGCGCTGGTGGACAACGTGGCCGAGGCGGTCGGCGGCGACGGGCGGGTCGACGTGGCGTTCGACTGCGCGGGCGGCGCGGCGTTGGGTGATTCCCCGGCGCTGGTGCGGGATCCGGCGCGGATCGTGTCCATTGTGGACGACAACGTGCTCGGGCTCGGCGGGCGGTACGTGTTCGCCACGCCCGTGGCCTCCGACCTGGAATGGCTGGCGGCGCGGGTCGACGAGGGCGTGCTGCGCGTCGAGGTGCAGCAGACGTTCCCGCTGGCCGAGGCCGTCGACGCGCACCGGCTGCTCGACGGCGGCCACGTGCGCGGCAAGGTCGTGCTGACGGTGTGAGAACGCCGCTGGGCCCCGTGCGGATCGCACGGGGCCCAGCGGGTGGTTCGGTGGATCAGTCTCT
>NZ_JBHYHC010000231.1:0-8351 GCF_042738955.1 Umezawaea sp. NPDC059074 | reverse complement strand
TTTCTATGCCCGCAAAGGTTTGTCAAGGCGGGAAAGATGCCTTGACAAACCTTTGCGGGCATGAAGGCGCTGGGGATCGGGGTGAGGGTGGGGAGCGGTCGACTACGTGTCGACGCGGGTTGGCACCGGGGTCGAGTTCTACAGCCAAACCGGTTGGCCCTCGCTGGCACCGAAGTCCGGTTTCGAGCCAAGCCGACTGGTCGCCGTTAGCACCGAGGTCCGGTCTCCGGCCGAACCGGTCGACCCTCGTCGGCACCGAGGCCCAGCTTTCGAGCCAAGCCGTCAGCCCCCGTTAGCACCAGGGTTCGGCTTTCCAGCCAAACCGATCGACCCCCGCTGGCACCGAAGTCCGGTTTCGAGCCGAACCGATCGACCCCGGTTGGCACCGAGGTCGGTTCCCGGCCAAACCGGTCGACTCTCGTCGGCTCCGAGGCCCAGGCTTTGAGCCAAGTCGTCAGTCCCCCGCCTGCACCTGGGTCCGACTTTCCCGCCAAGTCGTCAGACCCCGCTGGCACCAGGGTTCGGCTTTCCAGCCAACGGTCGGTCCTCGTTGGCATCGGGGTCGAGGTGTTGAGCCAAGGCGGTCAGGTCGGGCCCAGGTCGGTGCGAGGTCGAGGGTGTCGAGCGAAGCGCTGGCACGCTGCCGGACTCGGCTGTCCCGGTGGCTTGGCCCGCGCTGTCAGTGCTGCTCTGCCGACACTTTCCGCTTGCCTTCGTGGTGTGGAAAGGCCGAAGCCCCGCATCACCGGAGTGGTGCGGGGCTTCGGGTTTTCGACTGCTTGGTGGCTGTGATCCCGGAGGATCAGGCGCCGCCCGACAGCTTCTCGCGGAGGAGCGCGAGCTGCTCGTCGCTGGCGAGCGTGCCGCCGGACTGGGCCGGGGCGCCGGTGCTGGACGCGGCGGCCGGGGCGTCGCCGCCCGAGGAGTAGTTGGTCTCCCCAGCGGCCTCTTCCTCAGCGGCAGCGGCCTTCGCGACCTGCTTCATGTGGGCCTCGTAACGAGTGTGGGCCTCGGCGTACTGACGCTCCCACTCCTCACGCTGCTTGTCGAAGCCTTCCTGCCACTCCTGGCTCTCGACGTCGAAGCCCTCGGGGTAGATGTAGTTGCCCTCGGCGTCGTACTCGGCGGCCATGCCGTACTGCGTCGGGTCGAACTCGGAGTCGACCGTGAAGCCCTCGTTCGCCTGCTTCAGCGAGAGGGAGATGCGGCGGCGGTCCAGGTCGATGTCGATGACCTTGACCATGACGTCGTCACCGACCTGCACGACCTGCTCCGGGATCTCGACGTGGCGCTCGGCCAGCTCGGAGATGTGCACCAGACCCTCGATGCCCTCGTCCACGCGGACGAACGCGCCGAACGGAACCAGCTTCGTGACCTTGCCGGGCACGATCTGGCCGATGGCGTGCGTGCGGGCGAACTGGCGCCACGGGTCTTCCTGCGTCGCCTTGAGCGACAGCGACACGCGCTCGCGCTCCATGTCGACGTCGAGGACCTCGACGGTGACTTCCTGGCCGACCTCGACAACCTCGGACGGGTGGTCGATGTGCTTCCAGGACAGCTCCGAGACGTGCACGAGACCGTCGACGCCACCCAGGTCCACGAAGGCACCGAAGTTGACGATCGAGGACACGACGCCCTTGCGGACCTGGCCCTTCTGCAGCTGGTTGAGGAACTCGCTGCGCACCTCGGACTGCGTCTGCTCGAGCCACGCGCGGCGGGACAGGACCACGTTGTTGCGGTTCTTGTCCAGCTCGATGATCTTGGCTTCGAGCTCGCGGCCGACGTACGGCTGGAGGTCGCGCACGCGGCGCATCTCGACCAGGGAGGCGGGGAGGAAGCCGCGCAGGCCGATGTCCAGGATCAGACCACCCTTGACAACCTCGATCACGGTGCCCTTGACCGGCTCGTCCTTCTCCTTGAGCGCCTCGATGGTGCCCCACGCCCGCTCGTACTGAGCGCGCTTCTTGGAGAGGATCAGCCGACCTTCCTTGTCCTCCTTCTGGAGAACGAGGGCCTCGACCTCGTCGCCGACCTTCACAACATCGTTGGGGTCAACGTCGTGCTTGATCGACAACTCGCGCGAGGGGATGACGCCCTCGGTCTTGTAGCCGATGTCGAGCAGGACCTCGTCCCGGTCGACCTTGACGATCGTGCCCTCGACGATGTCGCCGTCGTTGAAGTACTTGATCGTCTTGTCGATAGCGGCGAGGAAGTCCTCCTCCGTACCGATATCGTTGATCGCGACCTGCTTCGGCGCCTTGGCGACCGGGACAATGGTGGTGTCGGTGGACATTAGGTAGGTGGCTCCGGTACGGATTGGGATTGGGTGGCCTGCAAAGTGCTTCGCGCGGCGGGCACACCCGACCTCCACAGGCCAGTTTTCGTGCTACTGGATCATGGGCAGAGCTAACCCACTACGCAGGCGGTATCGTACGCGGCTTCGCGACCAGCGGGCAAACCGGTACCCCCACGTTAGGAGCAGTGTGTCCACCCAGCACGCCAGTGCCGAACTCACCCTCGGCACGACCGGGATCGCCAAGAGGCCCGTGGACGCCGCCGAGTCGCGCACGGCCAACCGGATCTGGTGGGACGCGGACGCCGACGACTACCACGCCGAGCACGGCGACTTCCTCGGCGCGGCGGACTTCGTCTGGTGCCCGGAGGGGGTCCGCGAGGAGGAATCGCGCCTGCTCGGGGACGTGGCGGGCAAGCGGGTGCTGGAGGTCGGCTGCGGGTCCGCGCCGTGCGCCCGGTGGCTCGTGTCGCAGGGCGCGCGCGCCGTGGCGTTCGACATCTCCGAGGGCATGCTCCGGCACGCCGCCGCGGCCAACCGCGAGACCGGCATCCCGGTGCCGCTGGTCCAGGCGAGCGCGGACGAGCTGCCGTTCGCGGACGGGTCGTTCGACGCGGCCTGCTCGGCGTTCGGCGCGGTGCCGTTCGTGGCCGATTCCGGCACGGTGATGCGCGAGGTGTCCCGCGTGTTGCGGCCCGGCGCGCCGTGGGTGTTCGCCGTGACTCACCCGATCAGGTGGATCTTCCCGGACGACCCCGGTCCCGGCGGGCTCACGGTCACGCAGTCGTACTTCGACCGGACGCCGTACGTCGAGGTCGACGAGCTGGGCCGGGCGACGTACGTGGAGCACCACCGGACGCTGGGCGACTACGTGCGGCAGTTCGCCGACGCGGGCCTGGAGCTGGAGGACCTGATCGAGCCCGAGTGGCCCGCGGGCCACGACCGCGAGTGGGGCCAGTGGAGCCCGCTGCGCGGGAAGCTGTTCCCCGGAACGGCCATCTTCCGGACCCGCAAGCGGTAGCCGCCCGAACCGGTGAGGCGTCCGACCGCCGCGGGCACAGGTCGTAACCTGGGCTCATGACGGTGGGTCGAGGGCTGCTGGACGCGCAATCCGCGCGGTTCGCCTCCCTCGACCCGATGCTGCCCGCGATGGTGGAGCCGCCGGACGGCGACGTGCTCACCGCGGCCCTGCCGGACGGCACGCGGGTCGCGGGCGTCCTGCACCGGCAGGTGTACGAGCGGACGTCGCTGCACCGGCTGTGGTCGGCCACCGAGGTGTGGGAGCTGACGCCGCTGCTCGGCGCGGCGGGCGGGCGCGGCATGGACGCGCTGCTGCGGTCGTGGCGGCGGACGATGGACCGGGTCGGCGGGAACGAGCCGGACTCGTCGTGCGTGGTGACGTGGCCGAGCCGCGACACCGAGGCGACCAAGGCGTTCCTCGACCACGGCATGGTGCCGCTGTCGACGATCGCGATCCGCCGGGCCGTCGGCGAGGGCGCGGGCGGTCCGCCGCCGACGCTGCGGATCCGCCGGGCCACGCCGAAGGACCTGGACGCCGTGCTCCAGCTCGCGCTGGCCGAGCTGCACTACTCGTCGCTGGTCGGCTCCACGGTCGCGCGGCCGGAGGCCGTCGTGCTCAAGCGCCGGACGCTGGGCGACCGGCTCGCGTCGGGCAGCCCGACGTGGCTGGCCGAGCGGGACGGCATCGCCGTGGCGCTCGCGGAGTGCGCGGTCGTGGCGTCGGAGCCGGGCAACTGGACGTCGACCCGGCTGCGGCACGGCCGCTGGGGGTACGTGAACTGCCTGTCCGTGCTGCCGGGGGCGCGCGGGACCGGGATCGGCCAGCAGCTGATGGCGTTCGCGCACCGCGAGCTGCACCGGCTCGGCACGGTCGGCACCTACCTCTACTACAACCCGCCGAACCCGCTGTCCTCGGTGTTCTGGCCCCGACAGGGCTATCGTCCACTGTGGACCGTGTGGGAAGTGCGCCCGGCCTTCGCGCTGCGCTGACGCGTCCGTTTCGCGAGGTTGCCGAGAACGTCACACCACCTCCGGTTGCGAGTTGCTCCACCTCGGGCCACTATTTGAACTGACCGGTCAGTTCAAAGGAGGCATCGGTGGAGATCCACGCCCAGCGCGTCGGCGTCACGGGGGCGCACGGCCCGTTGCTGCGGCCGACCACCCTGCGGATCGGCCCCGGCGAGTTCGCGCTCGTCGCGGGCGACCCTGGGGACGGCCACACCGCGCTCGCCCTCGCCCTGTCCGGCAGGCTCCGGCCCAGCACCGGCTCGGTGCTGCTCGACGGCCGCGACGCCCCCGCCGACCTGCGCAAGCGGGTCGCCCTCGTGGACGCGCCGGACGTCAACGAGCCCGAGGCCGCGCTGACGCTGCGCACGGTCGTCGGCGAGGAGCTCGCCATGATCGGCAGGCGCAGCGGCCGCAAGGCCGTCGCGGACTGGCTGGTCGAGCACGGCGCGGACGAGCACGCGGACAGCCGCTTCGAGCACGTGCCCGCGGACCTGCGGTGCGCGCTGCTGCTGGAGCTGGCCGCCTCCCGGCCCGGCGTCGGGGCGCTGGTCCTCGACTCCCCCGACCGCTACCACGGCACGCCCGAGACCTGGCTGGCGCTCGCGAAGGCCAAGGTCACCCCCGAGCGCTCGGTCGTGGTGCTCTGCTCGACCAGCTCGGCGCGGCTGCTGGACGTTCCCGCCGCGCGCCTGGGCGAGGACAACACCCCGCCCGTCGAAGAAGAAGACGAAGAGACCCAGGAAGTTCAGGAGACGACGGCGTGACCGCGATCAGGATGGCGCTCAACGAACTGCGCCGGGTGAGCTCCGGCAAGCTGCCCAAGCTCGCGCTGATCGCGCTGGCGCTCGTGCCGCTGCTGTACGCGTCGCTCTACCTGTACGCCAACAAGGACCCGTACTCGAACCTCAAGCACGTGCCCGCCGCGCTCGTCGTCGCCGACAAGGGCACGGACAAGGTGCACGCCGGGCGCGACGTGGCCGACGAGCTGGTCAAGGGCGGCAAGTTCGACTGGAGGCAGGTCAGCGAGGACGACGCCGAGAAGGGCGTCCGCGACGGCACCTACACCTTCGCCCTGACCCTGCCCGAGGACTTCTCGCAGGCGCTGTCGTCCTCCGGCGACTTCACCCCGCGCCAGGGCGTGATCACCCTGACCACCAACGACGCCAACAACTACCTGGGCAGCACGATCGCGAACCAGGTCGTCACGGAGGTCCGCCGGTCGGTGTCGGTGAAGATCGGCGAGGAGGCGGCGGACAAGCTGCTGCTCGGCTTCTCCACGATCCGGGAGAAGACCGTCGAGGCCGCGGACGGCGCGACGAAGCTCGCCGACGCGCAGCAGACCGCGTTGACCGGCACGCAGCAGCTCGTGGACGGCGCGACCCCGTTGGCGGCGGGCGCGGGCACCCTCGCGAACGGCCTCGACCAGTTGCGGGCGCAGACGAAGGACCTGCCGCTCAAGTCGCAGCAGCTCGCGAACGGCGCGAAGCAGGTGTCCGACGGCAACGCCACGGCCGCGACGACCGCCGAGGACTACGCCGCGAAGGCGCAGGCGCTGGTGAACGGCCTCGACCAGGTCAACGGCGACATCGCCACGAAGCTGCGGGCCGCGGGCATGGCCGAGGAGGACGTGCAGAAGGTGCTGACCGCGTTGACCACTGCCAAGGCCCCGGTGGACGACGCCAACGGCAAGGTGCAGGGCGCGGCCGGTCAGCTGCGGCAGCTCGCGAACGGCGCCAAGCAGGTGTCCGACGGCGCGGCGCAGCTCGCGGCCTCCACCCCCGCGTTGACCGACGCGATCGGCAAGCTCGACGACGGCGCGGGCACGCTCGCGTCCGGCGCGACGCAGCTGCGGGACGGCGCGACCAAGCTGCGCGACGGCGAGCAGCAGCTCGTCGACGGCACCACGAAGCTGCGCGACGGCCTCAACGAGGGCGTCGGCCAGATCCCGAACCCGGACGACCCCACCCGCGACGCGACCGCGAAGACCATCGGCGACCCGGTGAACGTGCGCGGCGTCAGCCAGACCGCCGCGGGCACCTACGGCGCGGGCCTCGCCCCGTTCTTCCTCGGGCTCGCCACGTGGATCGGCGCGTTCGTGCTGTTCCTGCTGCTGCGGCCGCTGTCCCGGCGGGCGCTGGCCGCCGGTCAGACCGCGGTGCGGGTCGCGGTCGGCGGCTGGCTGCCGGGGGCGCTGCTCGGCATCGCCCAGGTGATCGTCATGTTCTCCGTCGTGACGCTGATCGTGGACATCCGGCCGAGCAACCCCGTGGGCACGCTGGCGTTCCTGTTCCTGACGTCGATGACGTTCGTCGCGATCCTGCACGCCCTCAACGCGCTGCTGGGCGCGGTCGGCAAGTTCGTCGGACTGGTGCTGCTGATCCTCCAGCTGGTCAGCGCGGGCGGCACGTTCCCGTGGCAGACCATCCCGGAACCGCTGTACCCCTTGCACTACGGTTTGCCGATGGGCTACGCGGTGGACGGTCTGCGGCACCTCATGTACGGCGGTGAGCTCGGCGGTGTCGGCCACGACGCGCTGGTGCTCGTGGCGTACCTCGTCGGCGCGCTGGCGGTCACGACGTTCGCCGCGTACCGGCAGCGGGTGTGGACGCCGTCGCGGCTGAAGCCGGAACTCGTGCTGTGAGCACCCGCCGCACCCCGACCAAGCAGAAGCTGTTCGACGCGGCCCTGAAGCTCGTCGGCGAACGCGGCGCGGCCTCGGTGACGGTGGACGAGATCGCCGCCGAGGCCGGGGTCGCGAAGGGCACCGTCTACTACAACTTCGGCAGCAAGGACGCCCTCGTCGACGCCCTGCTGCGGCACGGCGTCGACCTGCTCGCCGCCCGGCTGCGCCCGGCGGAGGAGCAGGCCACCACCGAGGACGCGCTGGAGACGCTGGTCGACGGGATGCTCGGCTTCTTCGCCGAGTACCCCGCCTTCGGCCAACTCCTGGTCAGCGAGCTGTGGCGCACACCTGGCCAGTGGCACGGCACGCTGAGCCTGCTGCGCGACGACATCGTGTCGATCGTGAAGGCGCAGATGCAACGCGTGCACGACGCCGGCCGCCTCCCCGAAGGGGTCCAGGTCGGCACGGCGTCGGCCGCGCTGTTCGGCACCCTGCTGGTGATCGCCCTGGACTGGCAGGTGTTCCAGCCCGACCGGTCACTGGCCGAGGTCCGCGACTCCGTGCTGCTGCTGGTGCGCGGCCTCGGCCCTCAGACCTGAACCGACGCGTACGGGTCGGCGACCCGCACGAGCTGCCCGACGACGATCCGCCGGACGACGACCACGACGAGCACGGCCGCGACGACGCCCAGCACGGCGAGCAGCGTCGAGGTGATCGCGGCCGTCTTCAGGCTCTCGACGGTGATCTCCTGGCCGCGGGCAGCGGCGGCGAAGTAGACACTCGCGCCGTTGCGGACGAGGTAGACACCCCACCACCAGCGGACCACACCGCCGGAGAGCCGGGTGCTGGGCCGGTAGACGTCCTGGACGACCTGGTACGGGAACCAGAGGTTGACGACCGGGACGAACCAGGCCCACCCCACCCACACGCTCTCGCGGCGGTGGCCCTCCCAGCCGTACAGGGCCACGCTGTTGCGCCGAGCCCGCCAGAGCCACACGATGAACACGACACCCGCCGCGATCCTGACCAGGACGTTCAGCACCCCGAGCGCCGCGGCGAGCGAGTCGGCCGCGTTCAGATCGGCCTCGGCGACATCCGGCACCCCGTCGAGGTAATCGACGACGACGCCGTGCGTGAACCAGGCCGAAAAGGCGGAAAGCACGTCGACGAGAACAGTGAGTCCAATGAGGACGGACGCGGCGACACCGAGCCCCCCGATCGGCGTGAACCGCCCACGGACAGGCGTATGCCACGGTTGAGTCATGAAAATCCCCCCAAAAAACCCGGCATCCCCCTGACGCCGAGCCGGAAGGTTAGCAGTGACATTGGCCGCGACTTCGTCGCGGCGGGCTCGGCCGCCTGGGAGTCGGCAGTTCGGGCCTCGATTTTTTCGAGCAGGGCAGAGAC
>NZ_JBHYHC010000230.1:0-8374 GCF_042738955.1 Umezawaea sp. NPDC059074 | reverse complement strand
GGCCGCCCCCCGTTTGTTTTGGCCCCCCCCCCCCTTTTCGCTTTGTCAAGGCGTCTTTCCAGCCTTGACAAAGCGAAAAGGGGTGGGATAATTGGCGCAATCGGGGTTCGCCAAACCACCACGACGCCACACATACGCGTAAGCCAAACCCGCCAAAGAGGTGACGGGACCACTGAGCGGCCGGGTGGGAGCGACGAGATCGCGGGACATCCCGAGCAGCCGAGGGTTGCCTGCGGAGCCGCTGGGCGGCTGGGCAGGTGAACCGCCAGGCAACTGGATCGGCGAGGGGCACCGAGCGACCGGCTTGTCGGTCGGACAGCGAAGCCACTGGGCGAGAGCAGCGAGATCGCGGAACGTTGCCGAACGACCGGATTGTCGGCAAGCGGCAGGGCCGCTGGGCGGTTGAGTCGCCGGAAAGCTGGGCCAGCGAGGGCGGCTAGCTAGCCCGCACCCAAACACCCCCCACCTCAAGCCTTCTCCAGGTACTCCGCCCTCTCCTCATCCAACAACCCAGCCACCAACCCAGCCAACCCCGCATGCCCACTCAACTCCGGGTCACCTTCCACAACCCTCTGAGCCTCCCCCCGAGCATCCCGAATCAACTCTTCATCCCTCAACAACGACAGCATCTTCAACCCAGACCTCATCCCGGACTGAGCGGCCCCCAGGATGTCCCCTTCACGCCTCAACTCCAGGTCCAACTGCGCCAACTCGAACCCGTCCAACGTGGACTCCACAGCCCTCAACCGCTCCATAGTCGAAGTCCCGTCAGGCATCTCGGTCACGAGCAGGCACAACCCTGGAGCACTCCCCCGCCCCACCCGCCCTCGCAACTGATGCAGCTGACTAACCCCGAACCGATCCGCATCCATGATCACCATCACGGTCGCGTTCGGCACGTTCACCCCAACCTCGATCACCGTCGTAGCCACCAACACCTGCGTCGCATTAGCGGCAAAAGCCCTCATCACCGCGTCCTTCTCGTCCGCAGGCAACCGCCCGTGCAGGATCGCGATCGACAACCCCCGCAACGGCCCCTCAGCCAACCGGTTGGCCACATCCACCACGGCCAACGGCGGCCGCCGATCCGACGCGTCCTCCTTGGGCGGCTCCGCCCCGTCCTCGTCCGTCTCCCCGTCACCGATCCGCGGGCACACCACGTAAACCTGATGCCCCTTCGCGACCTCTTCGTGAATCCGCTGCCAGGCCCGCGACAACCACTGCGGCTTCTCCGCCAACGGCACCAGCGACGTGCTGATCGGCGACCGCCCCTGCGGCAGCTCGCGCAACGCCGACACCGTCAGGTCCCCGTACACCGTCATGGCCACGGTCCGCGGAATCGGCGTAGCCGTCATCACCAGCACGTGCGGCGAAGCCCCCTCCCGAGCCCGCCCCCGAAGAGCATCCCGCTGCTCCACCCCGAACCGGTGCTGCTCGTCCACCACGACCAACCCCAGGTCGGCGAACGTCACCTTGTCCTGGATCAGCGCGTGCGTCCCCACCACGATCCCGGCCTCGCCGGACACGATCTCCAGCATCGCCTTCTTGCGCTGCGGCGCGCTCATCGACCCGGTCAGCAACGTCAACCGCGTCGCGTGCTCCGCCGCCCCCAACTCCCCGGCCTGCGCGAGGTCCCCCAGCATCTCCCCCAACGACCGCGCGTGCTGCGCCGCCAACACCTCGGTCGGCGCCAACATCGCCGCCTGCCGCCCGGCGTCCACGACCTGCAACATCGCCCGCAAGGCGACCATCGTCTTGCCCGACCCGACCTCCCCCTGCAACAGCCGGTTCATCGGGTGCGTGCCGGACAGCTCGTCCGCGACCTCGTCGCCGATCTCGCGCTGCCCGTTCGTCAGCGTGAACGGCAGCCGCGCGTCGAACGCCTCCAGGATCTCCCCCGGCCGCAACGGGCACGCGGGGGCCGGGCGGGCGCCCGCCGACTGCCGTCGCTGGGCCAGTGCGAGCTGCACGGCCATCGCCTCGTCCCACTTCAACCGCTGCTGCGCCAGCGTGATCATCGCCCAGCTGTCCGGGCGGTGGATCGCGCGCAGCGCCTCCTCCAGCGGCATCAGGGAACGCTCCGACCGCAGCCGCGCGGGCAGCGGGTCGGCGGCTTCCGGGACGCCGTCCCACACGTCCAGCACCTGCTTGACGCAGTTGACGATGTTCCACGACTGGATGCCCTGCGCGGCCGGGTAGACCGGGATGAACGCCTGGGCGAAGCGGTCCGCCGCCGTGTCCGGGGCCTCGTCCTTGAGCACCTCGAAGTCCGGGTGCGCCAGCTGGAGCTTGTTGTTGAACCGCCCGACCTTGCCCGCGAACATCGCCTGCCTGCCGGGCAGCAGCTCGGTCTCGGCGACGTGCGCCGGCGCGCCGAAGAACACCAGCTGCAGCTCGTTCATGCCGTCGGTGATGGTCGCCTCGAACATGTAGCCGCGCCGGTTCTTCATGGCGCGCTTCTTGCCCGTCTTGACCTTCGCCTGCACGGTCACGTGCTCGCCCAGCTCCAGACTGGCGATCTCGGTCAGCTTCCCCCGCTCGTCGTACCGGCGCGGGTAGTGCCGCAGCAGGTCGCCGATCGTCAGCAGGCCGAGCCCGGCCTCCAGCGCGTCGGCGCTCTTCTTGCCGAGCACCGACACCAGCTTCTCGTCAAAGGTGGTCATCGCCGCCCATTCAACTACTCGACACCGACAAAGATGATCGCGTCCGGCTGTCCGCCCTGGTAGACGGTCAGTTCCACCTCGGGGTGGCTCAGCCGGAGGTGGTCCTCGAGCAGCTCGGCGAGGTCGTCGGGGGCGTCCGCGCCGAGCACGGCCGTCACGAGTTCGCCGCCTCCGCCGAGCATCCGGTCGACCAGGCGGCACGCGAGGTCGCCGACGTCGGAGGGGCCGGGTTCGATGAGGACGACCTCGCCGTCCAGGGTGCCGAGCAGGTCGCCCACCTCGACGCGGCCGACCCACGTGATGCCCGCGCTGTCCGACACGGCCAGTTCGCCGCGCCGGGTGGCGGCGGCGGCCTCGGCCATCGCGACCACGTCGTCGCCGGGGCGGCGGGACGGGTCGTGCACGGCGATGGCGGCGAGCACCTGGACCGGGGACGCGGTCGGCACCACGACGACGTCCTGGCCCGCCGCCACGGCCTGGCCGACGGCGTCGTCGAGGAGGTCGCGCAGGTCCGCCGCGCCGGGCAGGACGGTGACCTGGCGGGCGCGGGTGCCGACCAGGACGGCCAGCAGGTCCGCCGCGGTCGGGACGTCCAGCGTGGCCAGGTCGAGGACGACGGCCCCCTCGGCGCGGAACAGCTCGACCGCGCCCTGCCCGCTGACGAGCACGACGACGGCCCGGTCGCGCACGAAGCGCGGGGCCTGGGCGGCGATCTGGTCGGCGAAGCGGGCCACGGTGATCCGGTGCGGCCGTCCGACGCCGATGCCCGCCTCGATGACCGCGCCGATGTCGTTGCAGTGCACGTGGACGGTCCACAGCTCGGCGCCGTCTCCGACCACGGACACGCAGTCGCCGAGTCCGCCGAGCGCCGCGCGCAGGCCGTCGACGCCCGCGTCGGTCGTCCCGTCGAGCAGGTACATGACCTCGTACTCGTACTCGGTGGAGCCCGCTTCCCGGCCGGTGGTCAGGGATTCCGGGGTCCTCGGCAGCACCGGGACGACCTCGGTCTCCTCCTCGCGGCCGGTGATGACGGCGGCGAGTGTGTCCAAGAGCACCAGAAGTCCGCGCCCGCCCGCGTCCACGACCCCGGCCTTGGCGAGAACGGCCAGCTGGCGCGGGGTGTCGGCGAGCGCGGCGGCCCCGGCCTTCGCGGCGGACGTGATGACGTGCTCCAGGTCGTCCGGCCCGTCGCCCGCGGCCTCGGCGGCGGCGTGCAGCACCGACAGCACGGTGCCGGGCACGGGCTTGGACACGGCGGCGGTGGCCAGCACGTCGGCCCGGCGCAACGCCTGCCGCAGCGCGCCGCCGGTCATCGTGGAGGCCCCCTGGACGGTCTCCGCGAGCCCGCGCAGCACCTGGGACAGGATCACCCCGGAGTTGCCGCGAGCACCCGCCAGCGCGCCCCTGGCCAGCGCCGCGAGGGACGTGCCCGCGGCGTCCGACGGCGCGCGCAGCAGGGCGTCCAGCGCCGACCGCATGGTCTGGAGGAGGTTCGTGCCGGTGTCGCCGTCGGGGACCGGGTAGACGTTGATGCGGTCGATCGCCTCGCGATTCGCGTCCAGTGACCGCACGCACGCGTCCGCCCACTGGCGCACCGCTCCGGCATCGAGGACCTGCATGGCGGGAGCGTAGCCACTCGCCCCGACAGCCCCCGGTTTGGTCTCGGCACCGCACACCGGTTACCCTCATCGGTGTTGCCATGCCCGGCTGAGGCTTGTGCACGCTTGCGCGCCCGCCGGGGCGTGAGTACGAAATGAGCAACCCTAAGGAGTGGCTGACGTGGCTGCCGTGTGCGACGTCTGTAACAAGGGGCCGGGCTTCGGCCATTCTGTCTCGCACTCCCACCGGAAGACGAACCGCCGGTGGAACCCGAACATCCAGTCCGTGCGCGCGAAGGTTTCCTCCTCGCAGCGCCAGCGGCTGAACGTGTGCACCTCCTGCATCAAGGCGGGCAAGGTCGTGCGCGGCTGATCTCCAGCCCTGAAGCGGAAGCCCGGACACCACACGGTGTCCGGGCTTCCGCCTTTTCCGGGGTGGCGCCCAGGGCGAGCGTGACCGCGCCAGCCAGGAACGCGCCCATCCCGCCGATCGCGAACGCCCACCGCGGTCCCAGCAGCCCGACGACCCCCGCCGACACGACGGTTCCGGTCAGGTTCGCCGTGATGATCAGCGAACTCGCGGCCGCGAACACCCGCCCGCGCAACGGCTCCGGCGTCCGCAGCCGCACGAGCCCCTGCTGGGCCACGCCCTGCACGCCGTTCGAGCTACCGCCGAACACCCACCCCACGGCCGTCGTCGCCACGGCCGGGAACGCGGCGGGCAGGCACACGGCCAACCCGATCACGCACCCGCCGAACCCCAGCGCCAGCACCAGTCCGCGCTCGGACGTGACCCGGCCGACGAGCCGCGCGCCGATCAGCACGCCGATCACCCAGCACGACTGGAGCAGGCCGAACGTGATCGCGTCGCCGTGCAGGACGTCCACGATGTAGAACGGGTCGGCGACGTTGATCAGCACGATGCAGCCGATCGCGAACGCCATCCCGCCCACGGCGACCAGCAGCACCCGGTCCGCCCGCACGAACGCCAGCCCCGCCATCGCGTCGCTGCGCGCCGACGCCTGGTCGCGCGGCTCCCCTCGCGGATCCCGGTCCGCCCGCACGAACGCCACCAGCAGCGCCTCGACCAGGAACGTGCCCGCGTCCACGAACAGCGCGTCGCGGAACCCCACTCCTGCGATCAGCAGCGCCCCACCGGCCGATCCCGCGATCAGCCCCACGGTCCGCCCGGTCGCCAGCCACGAGTAGCCGCGCGTGGCGTCGTCCTCCCCCACGATCCTCGGCACCAGCGACGACGCGGCGGGGTTCGCCACCGCCTGCCCGCACCCCTGCACCACCAGCAGCCCCAGCACGACCGGCAGGTGCGCCAGCCCCGCGCCGATCCCCACCAGCGCCACCCCTTGCAGCAGCAACGCCCCGACCAGCAGCCGCCGGTTCCGCAACCGGTCCACCAGCAGCCCGGCCAGCGGCGCCCCCAACGCCACCGGCACCATGCTCGCCACCAGCACCCCGGACACCGCCAGCGAGTTGATCCGTTGGGCGTGCAGCAGCAGCACGATGATCGTGACCGAGTTCCCGAACGCCGACACCGCCGCCCCACCGCACACCAGCAGCAGATCCCGTTTCCCCCACATCGCGCCGACGCTAGCGGCCAAGCCCGCGCGGTGACATCGGTTAACCGCAGTACAACGAGGAGCCGCCCGCCGAGGGATCTCGACGGGCGGCTCCGGCACAGCGGGTACGGGCTAGGGCAGCTTCCAGTCGATCGGGGCAGCGCCCTGCTTCTCCAGCAGCTCGTTCGCCTTGCTGAACGGCCGGGAGCCGAAGAAGCCGCCGTGCGCCGACAGCGGGCTCGGGTGGGCGGACTCGATGCACGGCACCGGGTCCAGCATGGGCTTGAGGTTGCGGGCCGCGCGGCCCCACAGGATCGCGACCATCGGCTCCTCGCGGGCCGCCAGCGCGCGGATGGCCTGCTCGGTGATCTTCTCCCAGCCCTTGTTCTGGTGGGAGTTCGAGACGCCCGTGCGGAGCGTCAGGCACCTGTTGAGCAGCAGCACGCCCTGCTCGGTCCACGGCGTGAGGTCGCCGTTGGACGGGGTGGGGTAGCCGAGGTCCTCGACGTACTCCTTGTAGATGTTGATCAGGCTCTTGGGGATCGGCCTGGTGTCGGGCGACACCGAGAAGCTCAGGCCGACGGCGTGGCCCGGTGTCGGGTAGGGGTCCTGGCCCACGATGAGGGCGCGCACCTTGTGGAAGGGCTGCTGGAACGCGCGCAGCACGTTCTCGCCCGCCGGGAGGTATGTGTGGCCCGCGGCGACTTCGGCACGCAGGAACTCGCCCATTTCGGCGATGCGGTCGGAAACGGGGGCGAGTGCTTCAGCCCATCCGGTTTCCACGATCTCGTTCAGGGGACGTCCAGGCACAGCGCGTGACCCTATCTCAGTCGAGCCTGCGCAGTTCCTTGCGGTACAAGGCGATGTTCGCGACGTACCGGTCGACCGCGAACTGCCAGGCACGTTCCGGCACGACGTGCCCCGCCCGGATCTTCGCGGGCACCCCCAACGCCATCGACCGAGCGGGCACGTGCCCCTCGAACGACACGACCGCACCGGCCCCCACGATCGCGCCTTCCCCGACCACGGCCCCGTTCAGCACAACGGACCCGGACGCGATCAAACAGCGATCGGCGATGGTCGCCCCCTCGATGTGCACGTTGTGCCCGATCACGCACTCCTCCCCGATCTGCGCCGGGTGCACCTCGGTGCAGTGGATGACGGTTCCGTCCTGCACGCTGGTCCGCGCCCCGATCTCGATCCGCCCGTAGTCGCCGCGCAACACGGCCTGCGGCCACACCGACGCGAACGCCGCGATCCTCACGTCACCGATCACGGTCGCGTCGGGGTGCACGTACGCCTCCGGGTGGATCTCCGGCTCGTACGCGCCCAAGGCGTAGATGGCCACGCAACTCCCTCCTCACAGGGGTTCAGCCCACGTGCCGGATGCGAATCCCGCGCAGGAGGACCGGGTTCGACCAGCCTTGACCGTAGAGCACACCGTCCACGGAGTCGCCCGCTTCGTTCTCGTCCAGCACAGCCGACCCGCGAGCAACCCCCATCAACCCACTATGCGGCCCTGCCGGCACCCCGGCCAACGCACGGGGCAGGTACTGCCGAGCCAACACGTGCCCATCACTGGGCCGCACCACCACCCACGGCATCGTCAACCCGACAGGAGCAGGCACCAACCGCACCGGAATCCACTGTGGATCGCCCCCTAACAGCAGGCTCACCTTGCGCACGAACACGCGCTGCCACCACTGACTGAGCACCGGAGAGGTAGGAGGCAACGGCGGCTCGGCAAACTCCGGCTCCACGAGCGTGGACGAACTAACGGCCTGCGCCTGCCGCAACGCCACAGGCTCCTCCCCACCAACCCGCAACAAAGGCGGGTGAGCGACAACCAACTCGGCGGCAAACGGAATCCCATCAGCCCGAAGCTGATCAGGCGCATCCCCACAGGCCACCCGAAACACCTGCCGCACCTCACCACCACGCGCGTCGGCCAACGCCACCACGGGAACCACACGCGGCACCCGAGACGACGACACCCACCGCACCTGCGCCCACACAGGCTCCACGGGAGCCGACGGGTTGTCGTCAACGACCACGTGCCGCCCAGGAGGTTCCTCGAACCGGGGCCGCGCGATCTGCCAGAACAACACCCCGAACACGGCGGCGGCCAACCCGGTCAACCAGAGGTTCCCGCTGAAGAACCAGGTCACGACACCGAACCCGACCGGAAGCACCACGGCCCACCCGGTCTCCCAGCCCCGCCGAAGCGTGCGTTCACTCAGCACAAGCGGTCGATGCGGCCACTCCACCGTGTGTCTCCCCCCGAAGATCGAGAGTTTCACGGTACCGCCGGGTGGGGGTCGAGCAGGAGAGCTGACCGGGTGTCGCTCCAGACTTTCCGGCGGCTTCGACTTTCGGGGTGGCTGGGCGGCTGCGCGCCGGTTCCAGCCTGCCTACTTGGCGGCTTCGATTTCCAGCGCATCCGGCCAGCGGCTTCGACTCCCAGCGCGCTGTGTCCGATTTGATTTGGGGCCCCTAGATTTGCCCCTTGATCGGGCCAAAAGGCAGTGCCCCAAAGCCC
>NZ_JBHYHC010000229.1:0-8407 GCF_042738955.1 Umezawaea sp. NPDC059074 | reverse complement strand
GCCGCAGCTCGGTCATCTCCTCCATGGCGTAGCGCGGGCCCTCCCGCGTGTTGCCGGAGTCCTTGACGCCGCCGTAGGGCTGCTGGTCGGCGCGGGCGGTCGGCACCTCGTTGACGAACACGCTGCCGTAGTGCAGCTTCCTGGTGGCGCGCAGGGCTTTGCCGAGGTCGCGGGTGAACACGCCCGCGTTGAGGCCGAAGTCGGAGTCGTTGGCCATCTCGATCGCCTCGTCGAAGTCGGTGAACTCGGTGACCGTGACGACGGGCCCGAACACCTCCTGGCACTGCACGTCCATCGTCCGCGTCACCCCGGTCAGCACGGTCGGCGTGACGGCGTTGCCGACGCGCTCCCCGCCCGCCACCACGGTCGCGCCGCCCGCCTCGGCCTCCCGGACCCACCGCAGCACGCGGACGGCGTCCCCCGGACTGATCAACGCCGACACGTCGGTGCGCTCGTCGTGCGGATCGCCCACCACGAGCTCGCCCACGCCGTCGACCAGCGCCGCCAGGAACGGCCCGGCGACGTCGTGGTGCACGAAGATCCGCTGGGTGGACACGCAGGACTGTCCCGATTGGACGAAGCCGGCGACCGCCGCCTTGGCCGCGGCCGTCTCCCAATCGCTGTCGGCGTCCACGATGAGCGGCGCGTTGGACCCGAGTTCCAGCCCCACCTTCTTGCGGTGCGCCGCCGCCGCGATCCCCCAGCCCACCTCGGGCGAGCCGGTGAAGGTCACGTAGTCGACGTCCGGGTGGACCGCCAACGGCCCGCCGACCTGGGCGCCGCCGCCGGGGACCACGTTCAACCACCCCGGCGGCAGGCCCGCGTCGGTCAGCAACCGGGCCAGCAGCAGCGAGGACACCGGGGTCTGCGAGGCGGGCTTGAGCACGACCGGGCAGCCCACCGCGATGGCGGGCGCGACCTTGTGCACCACCAGGTTCAGCGGGAAGTTGAACGGGGCGATGGCCGCGACGACCCCGATCGGCACGCGGACGGTAAACGCGATCTTGCCCTGGCCCGCCGCGACCGCGTCGACCGGAACCGTCTCACCGGCGTGCGTGCGCGCCTCGGCCGCGGCGAACGCCAGGGTGTCGCAGCTGCGCCGGACCTCGACGCGCGCCGCCTTGATCGGCTTCGCGCACTCGTCGGCGATCACCCGCGCGAACTCCTCCGCCCGCTCGGCCAGCAGCCGGGCCGCCGTCTCGAGGATCCGGATGCGCTCGGCCCTCGGCAGGTCGTCGCGGTCGAGCGCCGCGCGGGCGGCGACCACGGCCCGGTCCACGTCCTTCGCACCGCCGACGGGGACCTCGGCGACGACCGCGCCGTCGTAGGGCGAGTGGATCACCGTCCGCCCGTGCTCCCCGTCGTGGCTCCACTCGCCGTCGACGAGCATGGCGTAGGACTTCGTCACGCCGGTCACTCCCCTTTCACCCCAACGGTTCGCACGGGCGCGGCCGTGCGCTCGGCTTCGTCGAGCAGGACTCGGGCGCGGTCCACCTGGTCCGCGCTCACCTTCAGGAAGTGGCCGTCCGCCTCGTCCGGGATGACGTCGGCCAGGCCGGACAGCGTCCACGTGGACGCGATCACGATCCCCGGCCGGGGATCGGCGCGGACCTCCTCCACGGCGGCGCGCAGCGCGGCCACGTCGTGGCCGTCGACCGCCACCACGGCCCAGCCGAAGGCCCGCCACTTGTCCGGCACGGGTTCGAGGGTGGTCACCGACTCGGTGGCCCCGTCGACCTGGCTGTTGTTGCGGTCCAGCACGACGGTGAGCCCGGAAAGGCCGTGGTGCGCGGCGAACAGCGCCGCCTCCCACACCTGGCCCTCCTCCATCTCGCCGTCGCTGAGGAAGGCGTACGTGCGCCTCCCCGTGGCCTGGAGCCGCTGCGCCAGCGCGATCCCGGCCGCCACCGACAGTCCCTGGCCCAGTGAGCCGCAGGTAGCGGCGAGGCCGGGGGTCCGCTCGGTGCCGATGGCCTCGAGCCTGCCGCCGTCGTCGCCGTACGTCGCCAGCTCGGCTTCGTCGAGCAGGCCGATCTCGGCGCACGCCGCGTAGTGGGTGATGGCGTAGTGCCCCGGCGACAGGACGAGCCGGTCGACGTCGGGGTCCAGCGCGTCGCCGTAGAGGACGGCGGCGATCTCGGCGCTGGACAGCGCCTGCCCGAGGTAGCCGAACCCCTCCTTCGCGACCATGTCGAGCGCGTGGCGGCGGACGCGCCAGGCCATCCGCCTCAGGTCCTCGTCGGACCGGCGGCGGGAGCTGCGGGTCACGGCGGTTCGCGTCATGGGTTCCTCCGCCAAATTGGCCAATTGGCTTAGCCACTTCATCCTGACTCCGTGCCAGCGGCGTGTCAACGCCCAGGCCTTGACACGCCGCCGCGCGCGGGCATCAAATTGGCTATGCCACCTGACCACATTCGGGAGATGCCGTGATCACCGCGCCGCCGTACGCCACCGTCACGAAGCCGTACGGCCGGGCGCTGGTCGCCTACGCCCTCGACCACCCGGAGGTCGTGTGCCTCGGGGCCGACCTGACCCGGCAGACCGAGACCGACGCCTTCCGCGACCACCCCGACCTCGGCGCGCGGTTCGTCAACGGCGGCATGGCCGAGCAGAACGTCGTGGGCGTGGCCTCCGGCCTGGCCAGGGAGGGCCACACGGTCTTCGTCAACACCTTCGGCGTCTTCGCGACCCGCCGCCCGTACGAGCAGGTGGCGATGCAGGTCGCCTACCCGGCGCTGAACGTGAAGCTGGTCGGCTTCATGCCCGGCCTGTCCTCCCCCGGCGGTCCCAGCCACCAGGCCATCGACGACGTGGCGCTCATGCGGGCCCTGCCGAACATGACCGTGGTGGACGTCGCCGACGCGAGCGAGGTCGCCCAGGCCGTCGCGGCGGTCGCCGAGCGCCCCGGCCCGGTCTACCTGCGCCTCAAGCGCGGCGAGATCCCCGCCGTCTTCGAGCCCGGCCACGTGCTCGACCTGGACCGGATCGCCGTGGTGGACCCGGATCCACGACCGTCCACACCGGACGCAGTTGTGTTCGCGAGCGGTATGATGCTGCCCGCCGCCCTGCGTGCCGCGACGACCCTGCGCGCGGCGGGGGTCGTCGTCCACGTGGCCAACGTGACCACGATCAAGCCGCTCGACGCGGACACCGTCCGCACCCTGGCGGGCGCGGCGCACTGCGTGGTGACCGCCGAGAACCACTCGGTGATCGGCGGTCTGGGCAGCGCGGTCGCCGAGGTGCTCGCCGAAGCCGGGCTCGGCCGTCCGCTGCGCCGCGTCGGCGTGCACGACGAGTTCGGCGCGGCGGCCACCGCCCGCTCGCTGTTCCTCCGCTACGGCCTGTCCGCGCGGCACGTCGTCGACGCGGTGTGGGACGCGGCGGCCCTGCCCGGCTCACCTCCGACCACCGAGGAGGTCGCCGAGGTCGCGGGCGCCTTCTCCCCGGTGTAACCCCTTCCGTCCACAAAGGAGTGCGACCCATGACCTCGATCAAAGCCCAGCCGTGGACGCCCAGCGCGGCCGCCACAGACCCCACCCCGATCGCCTCGCCCGGCACGTTCCTCAGCGTCGACTGGGAGAACCGGGTGAACTACTCCCGCCTGCGGGAGCAACGCCTGGCCCGCGCGCTCGCCGAACTCGAGCGGAGCGACCTCGGCGCGCTCCTGCTCTACGACATGAACAACATCCGCTACACCACGGGCACGCACATCGGGAACTGGGCGCGCGACAAGCTGTTCCGCGCCACCCTGCTCGTGCGGGGCCACGCGCCGATCCTGTGGGACATCGGGTCGTCGGCGAAGCTGCACCGCGAGCACCTGACGTGGCTGCCGGAGGAGAGCTGGCGCGCGGGTCTGTCGACGTGGCGCGGCGCGATCGACACCGAGGTCGGCGTGGAGGCGGGCAACGCGCGCAAGATCGCCGCCGTGCTGCGGGAGCACGGGCTGCACAACGATCCGCTGGGCATCGACGTCGTGGAGCTGCCGCAACTGCGCGCCCTGGAGGCGGAGGGCCTGCACGTCGTGGACGGGCAGGCGGTGATGATGCGCGCCCGGCAGATCAAGACCGTCGACGAGATCGCGCTGCTCGACCAGTCCGCCGGGCTCGTGGACGCCGCCTACGAGAAGCTCTACCGGTTCCTCCAGGTCGGGGTGAAGGAGAACGAGGCCGTCGCCCTGGTCAACAAGACCCTCTACGAGCTGGGCAGCGAGGAGGTCGAGGCGGTCAACGCGATCTCCGGCGGCCGGTGCAGCCCGCATCCGCACGTGTTCAGCGACCGGATGATCCGGCCGGGAGACACCGCGTACTTCGACATCGTGCACTCCTTCCAGGGCTACCGGACCTGCTACTACCGCACGATGAACGTCGGCAGCGCGAAGCCCGCGGAGCGCGACGCGTACCGGCGGGCGCGCGAGGCCATCGACCAGGCCATCGCCGTGGTCCGGCCGGGGGCCAGCAGCGCCGACGTCGTCGCCTCCTTCCCCACCGCGCAGGACATCGGCTTCGCCAGCGAGGAGGAGGCGTTCGGCCTCCAGTACGCCCACGGCGTGGGCCTGTCGGTGTGGGAGAAGCCGCTGATGAGCCGCTACCACTCGTTCGACCACCCCGTGGAGATCCAGGAGGGCATGGTGTTCGCGCTGGAGACCTACTGGCCCACCGCCGACGGCACGTCCGCGGCCCGCATCGAGGAGGAGGTCGTCGTGGAGGAGGACGGCGCACGGGTCATCACCCGCTTCCCCGCCGACGAGCTGCTGGTCGCCGGGACCCGGTACTGGAACGGCGTGACCCTGCCGACCGCCGGGGCGACCTCGTGACCACGTCGGTGGGCTTCGTCGGGATCGGGCACATGGGCGAGCCGATGGCAGATCGGCTGCTGGACGGACCGTGGGAGCTGCGGGTGGTCAGCCGGACCGCGGCCAAGGCCGACCGGCTGGTCGCGCGCGGGGCGAAACGGGCCTGGTCCCTTGCCGACCTCGCCGACTGCGACGTGGTGATCACCATGCTGGGCACCGACGACGACCTGCGGACCGTCGTCGACGGGTTCCTCGCGCACGACCGGCTCCCCGGCCTGCTGGTCGACTGCTCGACCGTCTCGGCGGAGGTGTCCCTGGAGGTGCTCGCGCGGCTCCAGGAGCGGGGCGGCGACCTGCTCGCCGCGCCGGTCGCGGGCGGCCCGTCGGTGATCGCGGGCGGTGGCCTGGCGATGATCGTCAGCGGCACGCGGTCGGCGTTCGACCGGGTGCGCCCGGTGCTCGCCGCGATGGCCCCGAGGCTGGTCCACACCGGTCCCGGCGCGCTCAGCAGGCACGTCAAGATCCTGCACAACCTGGTGGCGGCGGTGCTCCTGCACTCGCTGGCCGAGGTCGGCGTCCTGGCGGAGGCGGCGGGGATCCACCGGACCGACGTGCTGGACTTCATCGGCGCGGGCGCGCTGGGCAGCCGGTTCGTCGACTACAAGGCGAAAGCCATGGCCTCGCTGGACTTCACCCCGGCCATCGCCGCGCCGCTGCTGCTCAAGGACGTCGACCTGGGACTCGCCCTCGCGCGGACCCACGGCGTCACCCTCGACCTCACACCCGTGACGCGCGGGGCGTTGGCGCGGCTGGTCGAGCACGGTCACGGAGACCTCGACGCGGCGGCACTCCTGCTCGACATCGCCGCGGCCAACGGCGTCGCGCTCGATCCCGGCTGACCGCTCAGCCGCGCGTCGCGATGGCCAGCAGGTCGCGGGCCGGTCCCCGCAGGGACTGGCCGCTGGGCCACACCGCGCGCAGCCGCCGGGTCAGGTCCAGGCCCGCGATCGGGACGCGCACCAGCGCGCCCGTCGCGAGTTCGCCGACCACGGCGTAGGTGCTCAGCACCGCGGGACCGATGCCGCCGATCACGGCCGACTTGATCGCGGTGGGCGAGGACACCTCCAGCAGCGGGGCGGCGACCGCGCCGCCGTCCTGCTCGCGCACGGCGGCCTCCAACGCCTCACGCGCTCCCGAGCCCGGCAGGCAGCTGACCAGCGGTGTCGTCGCCAGGTCCGCCGCACGGGCCTGGCGACGGCGGGTGGCCCACGGGTGGTCGGGGGCCACCACGAGCACCAGTTCGTCACGGGCGACCTCGCACGCCCGCAGCCCCGACGGCACGGCGGGGCCTTCGAGGAACCCGATCTCCGCAGCGCCTGACAGGACCCGGCCGGCGATCTCCTCGGAGCCGCCGGAACTGAGGGCGACCGAGGTGTCCGGGTCGACCTTCCGCAACGCGACCAGCCACCCCGGCAGGAGGTACTCGGCCACCGTCACGGCGGCGGCGATCCGGACCTGGCTGTCGCGGCCCCCGCGCAGCGCGGCGATGCCCGCCTCCAGGTCGGCCGCGCCGTCGAGCGCGGACCGGGCCCAGCTCACGACCAGCTCCCCCGCGGCCGTCAGGGTCGCGCCCCGCGCGAGGCGCTCCAGCAGCGGGACGCCGACGTGGTCCTCCAGCAGCCGCAGCCGGGCGCTCGCCGCGGGCTGCGACAGGCCGTGCGCGCGGGCGGCGCGACCGATGCTGCCCAACTCGGCGACGCTGCGCAGCAGGTCGAAGCTGGTCAGGTCGGCGACCCGAGGGGACAGGGGCATAACCCCAGCCTATGCCTCCATCGGCGATCGGGGTCTACTCCGGCGGCCGGACCGGACGGAGAGTCACGGCCATGACGATCACGCTCGCCCCCGCCCCACCGCGGACCGCGTTCGGCCCGAACTGGTTCACCTCGGTCATGGGCACCGGGATCGTCGCCAACGCCGCCGCCACCCTGGGGGTGCCCGGCCTGCGCGGCGCGGCCACGGTCGTCTGGGCGGGTGCCGCGGTCCTGCTGGTCGTGCTCTGCGTGACCTGGGCCCGGCGGTGGCGCGAGGTTCCCGCGGACGATCCCGTGCCGGCCCAGTTCTGGGGAGCCCCGCCGATCGCCCTGGTGACCGTCGGAGCGGGTGCGCTGCTGCTCGGGAAGGACTGGATCGGGCTCGGTCCGGCCCTGGCCGTCGACTGGGCCCTGTGGACCGCGGGAACCGCGCTCGGCCTGGTCACGGCGGTCCGGATCCCCTACCGGATGATGACCACGCTCGACGTCGCGCCCGGCAGCGCGTTCGGTGGCTGGCTCCTGCCGGTGGTGCCGCCGATGGTGTCCGCGGCGGGCGGTGCGGCGCTGATCGGGCACCTGCCGGACGGCCAGTTCCGGGTGGGGATGCTGCTGGCGTGCGCCGCGATGGTGGGCGTGAGCGTGCTCGCCACCCTGGTCGTCCTGCCGCAGCTCTGGCAGCGGCTCGTCCAGCACAAGATCGGGGCGGCGGGCGTGCCGACGACGTGGATCGTCCTCGGCGCGCTGGGCCAGTCGATCGCGGCCGTGACCCTGCTCGGCGACGAGACCGCCGCGGTCCTGCCCGCGCCGTACGGACCGGCGGGGGCGGTGGTCGGCCTGTTCTACGGCGTCCCGGTCTGGGGTTTCGCGCTGCTGTGGCTGGCGCTGGCCGCCGCCCTCACCCTCCGCGCCGCGCGCCGGGGCCTGCCGTTCTCGGTGGCTTGGTGGAGCTTCACGTTCCCGCTCGGCGCGCTCGTGTCCGGCACCAACGCCCTGGCGACGCGGGTCCACTCCGGACTGTTCACCGGCACGGCGACCGCGCTCTACGCCCTGCTCGTCGCGGTGTGGGCGACGGTCGTGGTCCGGACGGTCCTCGCGCTGCGCCACTCGGCGGAACCGGTACAGTAGGCCGCGACGGCGGTGGGGCTCGCCGTTCCGACCTCGGAGAACCGCAGCCGGTCGGCTGCCAACAGTCCCTACTCAACTCACGGGTGAACGCTGCCCGCAGACGAGTAGGAGCCGTGTGGACATCGACCCGGACATCGACCTGCGCGAGGCCCCCGACCCTCCTCCACCGGTCGACGCGGCCCTGCTCGGCGCGATCTCCCTCGGCGGCGGTCTCGGCGCACTGGCCCGCTACGGCGTGGGCCTGCTGCTCCCGACCCCGCCGGACCGCTTCCCCTGGGGCACCTTCGCCATCAACGTGGTGGGCTGCTTCCTCATCGGCGTGCTGATGGTGCTGGTCACCGACGTGTGGTCCGCCCACCGCCTGGCCCGGCCGTTCCTCGGGGTCGGGATCCTCGGCGGGTTCACCACGTTCTCGACCTACGCGGTGGAGGTCCACCGCCTGCTGCACCCCGGCACGGTCGGCGTCGCGTTCGCCTACCTCGCGGGCACCGTCGTGGGGGCGCTGGCCGCCGTCACGGCCGGGGTCCGGCTCACGCGAGCGGTGGTCGGCCGATGACCGTCGTCCTGGTGTTCGCGGGAGCCGTGGTCGGCGCTCCCCTGCGCTACCTCACCGACCGCGCCGTGCAGTCCCGCCACACCAGCCTGTTCCCGTGGGGCACCCTCGGCGTCAACGTGGTCG
>NZ_JBHYHC010000228.1:0-8502 GCF_042738955.1 Umezawaea sp. NPDC059074 | reverse complement strand
CCCCTGGTCAGCCCGCGTCGATCACGGTCGGCGCGGCTTGCGGGAGCGCATCGTCACGAGCAGCAGGCCACCGCCGACGAGCAGCAGCACGCCGATCGCGACGGCGGTGACCAGGCCGCTGCTCACCCCGGTGCTCGCGAGGCCGGACACCCCCGACGGGTAGTCACCCGGTCCCGGACCACCGGTCCACGCGGCCCCGCCCTCGGTCGTGCCCTCGGCCCCCGCGGTCCACTGGTCGGTGGTGGAGGTGTCCGAGGCGTAGGTGTCGGTCGTGGTCGTCTCCTCGGGCCGGGTCGTGGTGTCCGACGTCGTCGACTCCGTGGTGGTGGTCGGTGCGGTGGTGGTCGTCGACTCGGTGGTGGTGGTGGTGGTCGGTGCGGTCGTGGTCGTCGACTCCGTCGTCGTGGTCGGAGTGGTCGTCGTCGTTGAGCCCTCCGTCGTGGTCGTCGGTGTCGTCGTGGTCGTGGATTCGTCCGTCGTCGTGGTCGGCGTGGTGGTGGTCGTGGACTCCGTCGTGGTGGTGGGAGTCGTGGTGGTGGTCGAGTCCGTGGTCGTGGTGCTGGAGTCCGTCGTCGTGGTGCTGGACTCGGTGGTCGTGGTGGTGTCGTCCGTCGTGGTCGGCGTGGTGGTCGTGGTCGTGTCGTCGGTCGTGGTGGTCGACTCCGTCGTGGTCGTCGTCGGCTGCGTGTCGCAGCCCGGCGTGGTGAAGACGTTGGTGTCCAGCGAGACCTGGCCGTTGCGGGCCAGCGCCCGGCCCTCCACCACCGCGCCCGTGGTGACCGAGATCGAGGTCAGAGCGAGGATCGTGCCGACGAACGAGGAGTTCGTGCCGAGAGTGGCCGAGCTGCCGACCTGCCAGTACACGTTGCAGGCCTGCGCGCCGTTGATCAGGCTCACGCTGCTCGCCGACGCCGTGATCAGCGTGGACGCCACCTGGAACAGGAACACCGAGGTCGGGTCGCCCTGGCCGTCCAACGTCAGCGTTCCGCTGAGCGCCAGCGGACCGGTCGACTTGTACACGCCGCCGGGCAGCGTCTGCCCCACCAGATCACCCGCCACGCTCGCGGTCAGCGCGCGGCCCGCGGCGTCGTCGTAGGCGATCACCAGGTCGGACTGGGCCTGTTCGGCGACGGCGTCGGCCTGGTGCGTCGCCCCGGCCGCGAGTCCCGGCGGGAACCCGGTGATCGCGGTGCCGGGGCTGACGCCGAGGTCGCCCTGGAGCGTGCTGGGGCCGGTGTTGGTGACCGCCTGGCCGCCCAGCACCGAGTAGCTCCCCGCGGTGCCGAGGTCCACCGGCGATTCGACGGCGTACGCCTTCGTCTGGCCCGCCAGCAGGCCGATCACCACCAGCGTGCTCGCCGCGGTGACGAGCCCGGCCGCCGCGCTCCAGCGCGTTCGGTCGAAACGCCCGGTCCGAACTGGATCGCGGTTCATGACGCGGCCTTCCGTGGTACGAGCGGAATGGGGAACGGCGCGGAACGAGCGCCGCACATCCCGGACCGTACGTCCGCCCGGTCCACGCGGGACGCGATGGCGGAAACCACGAAAAGACACAGCGGAAAAACAGAAGAAGAAATGACCGGGGACGTCCACCGATCCGGTAACGACCGCTCTCCCGCCGTCGATGACCACCACCAGGGCTGTCACCACGCTCGACCCTTCCGCGGGACATCACCCGAAAGTGAGAATTGTGATTCACCCACAGGAGCCACACCGCGCCTGATTCCACCCGATCGAGACCACGAAAAACGTAATGACCCCACTGGAAAACCGATACTCCCGGTAAGGGCCTCCACGAGACGGGCGGGCAGCGGTGCCGAGCGAGAACCGGAACACCGAAGTGGAGCGAATAGCCGCCGTGCGCGCGTTGAACCTGCTCGACACCCCGCCGGAGGACAGGTTCGACCGGATCACCCGGCTGGCGCGCGACCTGTTCGACGTGCCGATCGCCCAGGTGACGCTGGTCGACGTCGACCGCCAGTGGGCGAAGTCATCGGCGGGTGGCGGCCCGCGGGAGTTGGCGCGCGGCACCTCGTTCTGCTCGGCCACGATCGACGCGGGGCGGTACTTCGAGGTGTCGGACGCCTCGACCGACCCGCGGTTCGCCACCAGCCCCGCCGTGCTCGGCCCCGCGCACGTCCGCTTCTACGCGGGCCACCCCGTGGCGGCCCCGTCCGGCCACCTCGTCGGCGCCCTGTGCGTGCTGGACCGCGTGCCCCGCCGGTTCACCGCGCGGCAGCGGGAGGAGCTGGGCGAGCTCGCCGAGTGGGTGCGGCTGGAGTGCGCGGTCGTCCAGGTCACCCGGTGGGAGGAGGCGGCGGAACGCGCTCGACGCGACTTCGTCTCCATCGTCAGCCACGAGCTGCGGACCCCGTTGACGTCGATCCACGGGTCGCTGGAGCTGATCGCGTCCGGCCGGTTCGGCGCGTTGCCGCCGCGGGTGGCCGGGCTCGTGGACATCGCCGCGCGCAACACCGACCGGCTGGTCCGGCTCTCGCAGGACGTCGTGGACCTGCACCAGGTGCACCGCGGGCGCCTCCACCTGCGGCTGGACGACATCGGGCTGACCGAGGTCGTCTCCCAGGCGGTGAACGCGGTCGACGACGTCGCCGAGCGCGCGGGCGTGGCCGTGACGGCGACGTGGGCGGCCACCGCGACGGTGCGCGGCGACGCCGACCGGCTCGTGCAGGTGGTGACGAACCTGCTGGTCAACGCGGTGCGCGTGTCACCGGAGGGGACCGGGGTCGCCGTCACCTGCGGGAAGGACGGCCCCTGGGCGTGGATCGAGGTCCGCGACCACGCCCCCAAGGGCAGCTGGACGAGATCTTCGAACCGTTCGTCCAGTTCGACGTTCCCAGCCAGCGCCGGACCGGGACCGCGAGATCGTCGAGGCGCGTGGCGGGCGCATCCGGGCCGAGCCTGCCTACGGCGGCGGGAGCGCGTTCCGAGTGGCGCTCCCCTAGGCGGGCCCCGATGTCGACTGGGCCTGGTGGCAGGCCTAGGAGCGCGGCGACCTGGTCGCCGATCCTCGCCGGTTCGAACGGCTTGGGCAGCACGGCCATCGCGCCGAGCAGGTGCAGTCGCGGGTCGGGCAGCGCGGTCAAGGATCACCGGCAGGGCCGCGGTGCGAGGGTCGGCCTGCACGCCCGGCCCGTTCATGACCGGCATGCCCACGTCGAGCAGCACCACGTCCACGTGGCCCGACCAGCAGACCTCCAACGCCCGTCGTCGCGGACACGACGTCCCAGCCCCGGTAGGCGACCAGGCTCAGCGCCAGCACCTCGGCGGTGTCCTCGTCGTCGTCGTCGACCACGAGGACCCTCACGAGTGGCCTCCGGGGACGTACCGGTAGCCGATCCCCCGCACCGTCGTGATCATCCCGGTCTCCCCCGTCGCGCCGAGCTTGCGCCTCAGGTTCGACATGTGCACGTCGGCCGTTCTCGGAGCTGGTCGCGGGTGTGCACCTGGCGCGCGTTGTCAATCAGCGCGGCCAGCAGGTCGAGCTCGATCCTCGTCAGCTCCACGGCCGCGCCGTTCACCCAGACCTCGCGCGCCAGCGGGTCGATCTCAACCGGGCCGGCATTCTCCGGGCGGCCCCGCCAGCATGGCCTGCACACGGGCCAGCAGTTCCAGCGGCGAGAACGGCTTCGTGAGGTAGTCGTCCGCGCCGACCGACAGCCGATCAGCTTGTCCACCTCCTCGGCGCGGCCGGTCAGCATCAGCACGTAGGCGTTGGAGAAGCCGCGCAGCCGACGGCAGACCTCGACGCCGTCCGGGGCGGGGAGGCCGAGGGCCAGCAGCACGACGTCCGAGGCCCGCTCCCGCGCGACGGACAGCGTGCCGTCGCCCACCGCCCACACGTCCAGTCGGGCGTCCCCGAGCGCCAGCTCGATCAGGTAGCTGATCCTGGGGCTGTCCTCGACGACCAGGATCTTCGCGGGCTCGCTCACCCACCTCGTTGTGCGGGTTCCACCGGGGTGCTGGTCCTCATGGGACCGACGGTCCCGAGTCGACTTCCGGGCGGGGTCGGCCGGACCTCGAGCACTCCGCAAGCACCGGCGGAATCCGGCCTAGCTTCGGGCGACCAGCCGCGTCCCTCCCAAGAGGAGCCACCGATGACCGCCCGAACGACGTCACCGCCCATCCTGCTGTCCCTGGTGGTCGCGCTGATCGGCGTGTCGGGGCCGCCGGGCGTCGCCGTGACGCAGGAGTCCACAACGGACCGCTTCGACGAGCTGAGCCGCGAGGACGTCCTCACCGCCCGCCAGGACCTGGCCGACAAGCGGGCCGCGCTGGACGACGCGACGGCCGCCGCGGACCGGTCCAGCAGGAGGCCGACGACGCGGCCGACCGGGCCGGGACCGTCGAGGCCGGACTGCGCGCCGAGGTCGACCACGTCGTGGAGATCTCCTTCAAGGGGCTGCGGCTCAACGGCCTGGCCGCCGTCTTCAGCAGCGACTCGCCGGAGGAGTTCCTCGACGCGGCCATGATCATGGACGTCTTCGCCGAGCGGCAGGGCGAACTGGTCGCCGCGGCGGACGTGGCCGCGACCGACGCCTCGCTCGCCCAGCGCGAGGCGGACGACGCGAGCGCCGCCGCGACCGGGGCGAGCCGGACCGCCGACGAGGCGCGCGACACCGCGCGACGGCTCACCGACGAGGCCTCAGACGCCGCGGCCGAGGCCGAGCGGCGGCAGACCCGGCTGGACGCGGAGGTGGTGGAGGTCCGCCGTGCGCTGGACCTGCTGTCCAGTGCCGACCGGGCCGTGCTGGCGGGCACGGGTCCCCGCGTGGAGGCTCCCGCGGCGGAGGGCTCGGCGGGCGACGCCGTCCGGTTCGCCCTGGCCCAGGTCGGCAAGCCGTACGTGTGGGGCGCGGTCGGCCCCGACTCGTTCGACTGCTCGGGCCTGGTCATGACGGCGTTCCGGTCGGCGGGCGTGCTGGTCCCCCGCACCACGTACGCACAGGCCTTGGTCGGCGTGGCAGTGCCGCGCGACCAGGTGCGGGCGGGCGATCTGGTGCTCTACTACGACACGCTGAGCCACGTGGCGCTGGCGATCGACGGCACGACGGCCGTGCACGCGTCGACCGAGGGCGAGCCGGTGAAGGTCGGCCTGATCGACGGCATCGGACCCATCGCCACCATCCGCCGCGTGACCGGATGACGCCGGAGGGCGTGTACCGCTCCCCCGCGCGGGTACCCACCCGAAATGGACGCCGGGGTGAACGAGAACGCACTGGGATCGACACCGGATCTCGACGTCGACCTGCGCGAGTACGCGCGACCACCATTGCGGGAACTGCGCGGGCTCATTCGCGCGGCACTGCGCGGAGAGGACGAGGACTGCGTCGCCGACGCGGAACTGGTCGTGACCGAATTGGTGAGCAACGCCTTCGACCACGGGCACGCTCCGCGCCGACTGCACGTGTGGCGGACAGGTCGACCGGTCACCGTGCACATCGAGGTCGGCGATTCCGGCCGCGACGACATGCCCGTTGTCGGGAAATCGCGGTTGGGTTCCGCGCGTGGCCGTGGGTTGATCATGGTCAGCCGGTTGTCCCGCAGGTGGGGAGTGTCACTGCACCGCCTCGGCAAGACCGTGTGGGCGGAACTCACATGCCCCGCACCACACGTGCGCCCGGCACCCACCGCGTGATCCTCCTCCGAACGGGGGAATTCACGGGGTGCCATTCGGACGCTTTACCTGCAAATGAGGAAAGTTCGTCACGATTGCCGTCCACGCAGGTCAGAGCGCACATTTCCACGCTTTTCCAGCCGGTTGTACCCACTGCGGCCAGGAATCAAACCAGTAACGAACCAGTACGCCGATCCCGATAGTTTCACCGTGATGGCGAAATCGGACGATGAATTCTTCGTGGAAGTGGTCCGCTCGGCCGGAACCGTGCTCGTCACCGTCTCGGGCGAACTCGACGCGGACACCGCACCCGAGCTGAACCGGAACCTGGTCCACGTCGACGCGGGCTCCGGCCGGGTCGTGCTGGACCTGCGCGCCGTGTCGTTCTGCGACTCGGTGGGCCTGGCCTCCGTCGTGGCCGTGGTCCGCCGAGGAGCCGACCTGCGCGTGGTCGGCTCCCGCCCGGTGGTCCGGCTGATCACGCTCGCCGGGATGGACCACCACGTCACCTTCGCGGCGTCAGTCGCGGAGGCCCTCGACTCCTGACCTCGCCAGCAGCGCGACCGACCACGGGCGCAGCGTCGCCCGGACGTCCAGCACGCCCTCTTCCGAGGTCGTGAACTCCTCGACGGCGCCGCCCGCCGCCTTGGCGCGGAGGGTGGCGGCGTCGGCCCTGGAGAGGTTGAGGGGGCTGCCCAGCCGTTCCCACTCGGCCATCGCCGAGCCGTGGTCGGCGTCGACCACCTCCAGCCGGTACGCCGTGCGCGGCGGCAGCCCCTCGATCCGGATCGACACCGGCAGGGTCGAGCCGGTGGCGAGCGTGCGGTCGGCGGCGTCGCGGGTGTCGAACGAGCCGGGCACGGTGAGCACGACCTCGTCGGGGTAGTGGTAGAGGACCGCGGCGAGGTCACCCGTCCCGCTGTGCCGCGTCACGACCGCGCCACCGCGCTGGAGGAGGAGTTCGTCGCCGAGCGCGCCGAGCATCCGGTAGGCGTGCATCGTGGGCTTGGGGATCCCGTGCTGGGAGAGCATCCCGAACCCGCCGTGGAACGGCTCCTGCCCCGCCCCGCTCTCCTCGAACACGTCGGTGAACGTCCAGTACGCCAGGCTGTCCACCAGGCCCAGCGACTCCAGGTTCGCCTTCACCACGTACGCGGCGGCCTGCGGGTAGTCGTGCGTGTAGTCGCGGGGGCTGGAGCTGGAGTTCCACTCGGTGAGGTGGATCTCGGCGTCCGGGTAGGCGCTCGCGTCGACCAGCGCGCGCAGCGTCCGCAGGTCCGTGGGCGTGGCGTCGACGCCGCGGGTCAGCTTCCGCCCCTGGCTGTGCTCGTCGAGCGCCCAGTCCGTGGGGTACGGGTGGCAGGAGACGAAGTCGACCGGCAGGGCGTCGGCGGCGCAGAACGCGAGGAAGTCGTCGAGCCAGACCGGTTTCCAGTCGAGGGCGTCCAGGTTCTCCGCGGTGAGCACCACCTCGTGCTGGGACAGGTCCTCGGTCTCGCCGTCGAACCGGGTGTCGGGGACGAAGTTGCTGGTCGCGGGCCCGCCCACGCGCAACGAGGCGTCGACGGACCGGATCGCCTCGACCGAGACGCGGTACAGCTCGAAGTACTCCGACTTGGTGCCGCGGAAGAACGGCGCCAGGTTGGGCTCGTTCCACACCTCGAAGTACCACTCCCGCACCTCGTCGAGCCCGTACCGGGCGACCCAGTGCTCCACGGTCGCGCGGACCAGCTGGGCCCACTTGGCGTAGTCGGTGGGCGGCGAGCCGTTCGCACCCCACCAGAAGACGGTCGCCCGTTCGCGCGCCAGCTCCGGCGGGGAGAAGCCGAACTCGACGAACGGCCGCATCCCGGCCTCGAGGATGGCGTCGAACAGCAGGTCGACGTACTGGAAGTACGGCTGGACGACCCCGTCGACCTCGCGGTAGACGAACATGTCGCCGTGGAACAGCCCGTGGAACCGCAGGTACCGGAATCCGCCCAGCTCACGGGCGGTCACGAGCTGCCGCTGCCAGTCGGCGCGGAGGCCCTCGTTCGCCCGGCCCGCGCCGACCACCCGACTCCAGAAGTGGTCGAGGGGGCGGACGTCGAGCGGTCCCGCGAGGTCGAGGCGCAGATCCATGATCACCTTGGTGTGTCGAGTGGGAGGAGGCCCGCGGCGGCCAGCTCGTCCCAGAGCCGGTCCAGCGGGCGGGGGTCTTCGGCCAGCCACACGCTGGTGGCGAGTTGGACGGGGTTGTCCGCGCCGATCACCACCGACGCGACCGCGCGGTCGCGGGCCGCGAACTTGAGGGCCGCCTGCGGCAGCGTGCTGCCCGCCGCCGTGGCCAGGTCCGCCAGCCGCCGGGCGCGGGTCAGCAGCTCCGGCGACGCGGCGGCGTACTCGTAGCGCGAGGTCTCGGACGGGTGCGTCGCGGCGAGCAGGCCGGAGTTGAAGACGCCCGCGTTGAGCACCGAGATCCCGGCGGCCGCGCACGCGGGCACGACCTCCTCCAGCGCGGGCTGCTCCAGCAGGGTGAGCCGTCCGGCGACCATGAGCGCGTCGACGTCGGTGTGCTTCGCGAACGCCGTGAGCGCGCCGATGTCGCCGGTGCCGACGCCGATCGCCCCGACCACGCCCTCGGCCCGGAGCCGGTCGAGCGCCGGGTAGGCGGAGTCCAGCGCCCAGGACAGGTGCTCCTGCGGGTCGTGGACCAGCGCGATGTCGATCCGGTCGAGGTCCAGCCTGGTGAGCGACTCCTCGATCGAGCGCAGCACGCCCGACGCGCTGAAGTCCCACCGGCGGGTCGGCGCGCCCGGCGCCGTCGGGGGCCGGGGGGGGGGGCCGGGAGTGGGGGGGCAGGAAGAGTGAGGGGGCCGGGGGGGCGC
>NZ_JBHYHC010000227.1:0-8651 GCF_042738955.1 Umezawaea sp. NPDC059074 | reverse complement strand
GCCCGGCTCCCCGACTGCCACGCGTGCACCCGCCGGTGCACGCCGCCTCCGACGCGGAACTGGTCGACCGGCTCCGGACCCTCGGCGGCCTGCCCGAGGAGGTGCTGGAGGAGCCGGACCTGCTGCGGCGCTTCCTGCCGATGATCCGGGCGGACTTCGCGGTGTTCGAGACGTACACCCACGAGCCGGGACTGCCGTTCACCTGCCCGGTGGTGGCGTTCACCGGCAGCGAGGACACCGACGTCCCCGTGGCGCGGGTGGCCCCGTGGGCCGAGGTGAGCACCGGCCCGTTCAGCCACCACGTCCTGCCCGGCGGCCACTTCTTCGTCCACACGGCGCGGCCCGCGCTGCTGTCCCTGCTGCGCGGCGCACTGGCCGTCGACCGCTGAGCGCTCTCGTCCTGGAGGAGTCACACCCATGCCGGAATACTCGATCGCCCTCTCCCCGGAGGTCCCTCCGGGGATGGCGGAGGAGTTCGCGAAGCGCGTCTACTACGCCGCCTCGGAGATCCGCGGGTTCAGCCTCGTGCGCGGCGAGAACGGCGAGGTGCGGGAGGTCGAGTTCGCCACGGAGGACGAGGTCGACGCGGCCGAGATCGGCCGCAAGCTGAACCTCGTGGCGCAGCGCGACGTCCTGCCCCAGGGCGAGGCCGAAGAGGTCGCCGTCGTGTGGCAGTCGATGGCGATGCCGCGCGCGCCGCGGATCGGGTTCGAGGACCTGGAGCGGCACGGGCTCGTGACCCGCACGGGTGACGGAGCTTATGGCGCGAGCGGGGTGCTGGCCCAGCTGTTGTACAAGATCGACCACCGCGTGCGGGTGCTGGCCGTGGAGGGGTTCGGGGCGGTCGACAACTGGTACCCGGCCCTGATCCCCACCGACGTGCTGCACCGGGCGGGCTACTTCGACTCGTTCCCGCAGTTCCTGATGACCGTCGGCCGCTTCCACTCCGACGCCGACGTGTACCAGGGTTTCGCGGCCGAGTTCGAGGCCGCGCGGGACAAGGCGAAGTTCATGGACAGCCGGACCGAGCACGTCGGGCACTGCCTGTCGCCCACGGTCTGCTACCACTCCTACCACCAGTACGCCGGGCGCGAGGTGCCCGACGAGGGCGCGGTGCTGACGGCCACCGGCAAGATCTTCCGGTTCGAGTCCCGCTACCACCACACGCTGGAACGCCTGTGGGACTTCACCATGCGCGAGGTCGTGTTCTTCGGCGGCCGCAAGGCGGTCACCGACCTGCGGCAGAACCTGCTGACGGCCGTGTGCGCGCTGGTGGACGACCTGCGGCTCGCCGCCCACGTCGAGGTGGCGAACGACCCGTTCTTCAGCAACGGGGCCGACGCCAAGCGGGCCATGGTGCAGCGGGCGCTGCGGATGAAGTTCGAGCTGCACATGCCGGTGGTCGACGGCCAGACCATCTCCGTCGGCTCGTTCAACCTGCACGGCTCGAAGTTCGGCGAGGCCTTCGGCATCACCACGCCCGGCGGGCAGCCCGCCTACTCGGGCTGCATCGGCATCGGGCTGGAGCGGATCGCCTACGCCTTCCTGTGCCGCCACGGGCTCGACCCGTCCGGCTGGCCCGAGTTCTGAGACGTGGAGGAGAACGACATGGCACACCCCTCGACCCACCGGTCGCCGACGTCCGCCCGGACGGCGGGCCTCGCGGGCAACAGCCTGACCGAGCTGTTCGTCATGGCCCGCGCCAGCGGGGCCATCGACCTGGCCGTCGGCACGCCCGGCTTCCCGGTGACCTCGGAGAGCCTGGTGGAGGACGCCGCGAAGGCCATGCGCGCCGGGCGCAACCAGTACGAGCACCCGGCGGGCGATCTGGCGCTGCGGCGGCAGATCGCCGAGATGCTGGGCGACGGCGCGGACCCCGACCGGGAGATCACCGTCACCGCGGGCGCGACCGAAGCGCTTTACATCGCTCTGCTGTCCACTTTGGACGAAGGTGACGAGGTCGTCCTCTTCTCGCCCGGCTACGAGCAGCTCGCCGCGTCCGCCGCGCTGGTCGGCGCGAAGCTGCGGTACGTGCGGCTGCACGGCCCCGAGTGGCGCTACGACCCGGCGGAACTGGCCGCGGCGTTCACCTCCCGGACCAAGGCGGTGCTGCTGAACACCCCGGCCAACCCCACCGGCCGCGTGCTCAGCCGCGAGGAGATGGAGGAGATCGGCGCGCTCTGCGAGCACTGGGACGCCACGGTGATCTGCGACGAGGTCTACCGGTCGTTCGTGTTCGACGGCAGGGAGCACGTGTCCGCCACGGACATCCCGGCGTTCGAGGGGCGCAACGTCGTCATCGGCTCGCTGTCCAAGAGCCACGCCGTGAGCGGCTGGCGGCTGGGGTTCCTGCGCAGCGACGCGCGGCGCACCGAGACGTTCCGCCGCGTGCACGAGCTGACCACCAACGGCACCGCGGCCCCGCTCCAGGCCGCCGCGGGCAGCGCCGCCCGGTCGGTCGACCTGGACGAGGTGTGCCGGGAGATGAGCCGACGGCGCGACCTGGCGCAGGAGGTGTTCTCCGGCATGGGCATGAAGTTCGCGCCCGTTGAGGGCGGCATCTTCCTGTTCGCCGACATCAGCCCGTTGACCGGCGGGCGCGAGGACGGCCGGGCGTTCGCCCACGCCCTGCTCGCCCGCGCGGGCGTGCTGCTGGCTCCCGGAGCGCCGTTCTTCGGTGACCCGGCCCAGGGCCGCGACCACGTGCGCATCGCCTTCAACCGGACGACCGAGGTGCTGCGCGAGGCCGAGCGCCGCATCACCGCCTGACCACGGACCGAGAAGGAGCACGCGCGTGGCACACGACGTCGACCACCTGGGGCCTCTCCCGGCGTTCCTGACGCCGGGGGACGGCGTCGTCCCGATCGTCACCCCCATGGGCGACAAGATGTGGCTGGTGCGCGACTACGCCCTCGGTCGCCTGGTGCTCGCGGACCAGCGGTTCAGCCGGGCGGAGGCGGTGAAGCCGCACGCGCCGCGCTTCAACGACTCGCAGCCCGCGGCGGATGCCGTGATGAGCATGGACGGGGCGGACCACGCCCGGCTGCGGCGGATCGTGAGCGGCTCGTTCACCACCCGCCGCGTCGCCGCGTTGACGGCCGACGTCGAACGCCTCGCGGACGAGTGCCTGGACGCGCTCGCCGCCGCCGGGCCCGGCGCGGACCTCATCGCGGGCCTCGCCACGCCGTTGCCGCTGTCGGTGCTGTGCTCGCTGCTCGGCGTCCCGCCCGAGGACGGCGGGATCTTCCGCGACTGGGTGGAGGTCCTGTTCGACCTGTCCGCCAGCACGCCGAGGGAGAAGTCGCGCCGCCGCCTCGAACTCGTCGACTACATGGGCGAGCTGATGGCCAAGAAGCGGCGCGGCGACGACGAGGACCTGCTCACCGGCCTGATCGCCGCGCACGACCAGGGGACGCTGTCGCAGGGCGAGCTGCTGACGCTCGGGCTGTCGCTGCTGATGGCCGGGTACGAGACCACCGTCGGCCAGATCGGCCTGTCGGTCCTCGCGCTGCTGACGGACCCGGTCGTGCTCGCCGACCTGCGCGCCCGCCCGGAGATGCTGGACGCGGTGGTGGACGACCTGCTGCGCCTCACGCCGTCCACGCCGCTGAGCTTCCCCCGCGTCGCGCTGGAGCCGGTCGAACTCGGGCCCGTCACCGTGCAGGCGGGTGAGGCCGTGGTGGTCTCGCTGCTGCACGGCAACCGCGACACCACCACCTGGGAACGGCCGGAAAGCCTGTTCCCCCAAGGACACGGCGTTCCGCACCTGACGTTCGGGCACGGCGTGCACCGCTGCGTCGGCGCGCCGCTGGCCCGGCTCCAGTTGCGGATCGTGTTGCAGCGCCTGCTCGCGCGCTTCCCCGACCTGCGCGTGGCCACCGGGCCGGACGCGGTGGTGTGGAAGGAAGGCCTGTCGATCCGCGGCCTCGCCCGTCTGCGGATCGAGTGGTAGTTCGCCCTGTTCCTGCGGAAGTCCAGTGAGGAGTCACGTGTCCGCCGACATCACCCCGGAGCCCGAGCTGGAGGCCGTCGCCGTCATCGGCTACGCGTGCCGTTTCCCCCACGCGGACGGCCCCGCCGCCTACTGGAGCCTGCTGGACGAGGGCAGGAGCGCCGTCGTCGACGCCCCGGAAGGGCGGTGGGACGGCGTTCCCGGCCCCCGGCGCGGTGGTTTCCTCGACGGTGTCGGCGACTTCGACGCGGCGTTCTTCCACGTCTCGCCGCGCGAGGCCGCGGCCATGGACCCGCAGCAGCGGCTCGTGCTCGAACTGGTGTGGGAGGCGATCGAGGACGCCGGGATCGTGCCCGCCGACCTGCGCGCCACCCGCACGTCCGTCTTCGTCGGCGCGCTGCGCGACGACTACTCCGCGCTCGTCCACCAGCGGGGCGACGAGGCCGTCACCCAGCACACGATGACCGGCGTGAGCCGCGGCATCATCGCCAACCGCGTCTCCTACCACCTGGGGCTCAACGGGCCGAGCCTCACCGTCGACACCGCCCAGTCGTCCTCGCTGGCCGCCGTGCACCTGGCGTGCGCCAGCCTGCGGGGCGGCGAGTCGACGCTGGCCATCGCGGCGGGCGTGAACCTGAACCTGCTGCCGGGCAACGTCCTGGCCGAGCTGCGCTTCGGCGCGCTGTCGCCGGACGGCACGACGTACGCGTTCGACGGCCGCGCCAACGGGTTCGTGCCCGGCGAGGGCGGCGGGGTCGTGGTCCTCAAGCCGTTGAAGCAGGCCCAGGCCGACGGCGACCGCGTCCACGGCGTGCTGCTCGGCACCGTGCTCAACAACGACGGCGCCACCGAGGGCCTGACCGTGCCGAGCGCGCCCGCGCAGGAGGCGATGCTGCGGGAGGCGTACGCGAAGTCCGGGGTCGCCGTGGACGACGTGCAGTACGTCGAACTCCACGGCACCGGCACACCCATCGGCGACCCGATCGAGGCCGCCGCGCTCGGGGCGGCGCTCGGCACTGGCCGCCCCGCCGACGCGCGGCTGCGGATCGGCTCGGTCAAGACCAACATCGGCCACCTGGAGAGCGCGGCGGGCATCGCCGGGTTGATCAAGGTCCTGCTGAGCATCCGGCACCGCAGGCTGCCCGCCAGCCTCAACTTCGAGGCTCCCGCGCCCCGGTTGTCGCTGGTCTGGCTGGGTCTGGAGGTTCAGCGGCGGGGGACCGCGTGGCCGCGCGAGGACCGGCCGCTGGTGGCGGGCGTCAGCTCGTTCGGCATGGGCGGCACGAACTGCCACGTCGTGGTGACCGAGCCGCCGTCGATCGAGACCCCCGCGCCCGCCGAGGCCTCCGACGGCACGGCGCTGGTGTGGACGCTGTCCGGTCACACCGAGGCCGCGCTGCGCGCCCAGGCGGACCGGCTGCGGGAGTTCGTGACCCCGGAGCACTCGGCCGCCTCCATCGCCCACTCCCTGGCCACCCGGCGGGCCGTGCTCGACCACCGCGCGGTCGTCACCGGCACCTCCCGCGATGGGCTGCTGGCCGGACTCGACGCCCTGGCCTCGGGCACACCCTTGGCCGCCGTCGTGACCGGTGAGGTCGCGCCGGGGAAGCTCGGGTTCCTGTTCACCGGTCAGGGCTCCCAGCGTGGGGGCATGGGCCTCGCCCTGCACGCCTTTCCGCGCTACGCCGAGGCTTTCGCCGAGGTTGCCGCAGCGCTCGACCCGTTCCTCGACCGGCCGCTCGCTGACGTGATCGCCGAAGGCGGGCCGGACCTCGACCGCACCGGTTACACCCAGCCCGCGCTGTTCGCGGTCGAGGTGGCGTTGTTCCGGCTGCTCGACTCGTGGGGTCTGCGCCCGGACCACGTGGCCGGGCACTCGATCGGCGAGATCAGCGCCGCCCACGTCGCCGGGGTGCTGTCGCTGCCCGACGCGGCCCGGCTCGTCGCGGCCCGCGCCCGGCTGATGCAGGCGCTGCCCGAGGGCGGGGCCATGATCGCCGTCCAGGCCACCGAGGACGAGGTCCGCGACCTGCTGCGCGCCGAGGACGGGCTGGCCGTCGCCGCGGTCAACGGTCCGGAGGCGGTGGTGGTCTCCGGGGACGCGGACGCCGCCCGCCGGGTCGCCGCCGCGCTCACCGAGCGCGGACGCCGGACGAAGCGGCTGGACGTCAGCCACGCCTTCCACTCGCCGCACATGGACGCCATGCTCGACGAGTTCCGCACGGCGATCTCCGGGCTCTCCTTCGCGCCCCCGGCCATCCCGGTCGTCTCCACGGTCACCGGCGAGATCACGGACCTCACGTCCCCGGAGTACTGGGTCGAGCAGGTCCGGCGCCCGGTCCGCTTCCTGGACGCGGCCCGCACCCTGGCGGCCGAGGGCGTCACCACGTTCCTCGAACTGGGCCCGGACGGTGTCCTCTCGGCGTCCGTCGCCGCCTGCGTGCCGGGTGCCGTGGCCGCGCCGGTGCTGCGCGCCGACCGCCCCGAGGTCGACACGGCCCTCGCCGCCGTGGCACGGGCACACGTCCGCGGGCACGCGGTCGACTGGAGCGCGCTCCTGCCCGCCGACCCGGCGCACGTCGACCTGCCCACCTACGCGTTCCAGCGCACGCACCACTGGTTCGACGTCACCGCGCGGCCCACGGCACCCGTCGTGAGCGCCCTCGACGTCGACGAGCTGGTGCACGCGCACATCGCCGCCGTGCTCGGCACCGCGCCGGGCGACCGCGCTCCCGCGCACACCACGTTCACCGACCTGGGCTTCACGTCGTTGATGGGCACCGAATTGCGCGACGCCCTGGCCCAAGCGACCGGTCTGCCGCTGCCCAGCGGACTCCTCTACGCCCACCCGACCCCCGCCGCGCTGACCGCGTTCCTCGAAGCCACCCCAGCCGAGGTCGAGACCGTGGCACGAGCCCATGACGACGAGCCGGTGGCGATCGTGGGGATCGGCTGCCGCTATCCGGGCGGCGTCTCGTCGCCGGAGGACCTGTGGCGGCTGGTCGCCGAGGGCGTGGACGCCATCGGCGAGTTCCCGACGAACCGCGGCTGGGACACCGACCTCTACGACCCCGAACCCGGCCTGCCGGGACGCTCCACCGTGCGGCACGGCGGTTTCCTGCCCGACGCGGGCGAGTTCGACGCGGCGTTCTTCGGCATCTCGCCGCGCGAGGCCGAGGCGATGGACCCGCAGCAGCGGTTGCTGCTGGAGACCGCGTGGGAGGCCGTCGAACGGGCCGGGATCGACCCGAGGTCGTTGAAGGGCACCAGGTCCGGCGTGTTCGTCGGGGCCACGGCGCTGGAGTACGGGCCGCGGATGGCCGAGGCCCCCGAAGCGACCCACGGCCACGTGCTGACCGGCACCACGACCAGCGTCGCGTCCGGGCGCATCGCCTACCAGCTCGGCCTGACCGGGCCCGCGATCACCGTGGACACGGCGTGCTCGTCGTCGCTGGTGGCGCTGCACCTGGCCGTGCGGTCGCTGCGGTCCGGCGAGTGCGATCTGGCCCTGGCCGGTGGCGCCACGGTGATGGCCACGCCCGGCATGTTCGTCGAGTTCTCCCGGCAGCGCGGGTTGGCCGTGGACGGGCGGTGCAGGTCGTTCGGCGCGGACGCGGACGGGACCGGCTGGGCCGAAGGCGTCGGACTCGTCCTGGTCGAACGGCTGTCGGACGCCCTGCGGGCCGGGCACCAGGTCCTCGCCGTGGTGCGGGGGAGCGCGGTGAACCAGGACGGCGCGTCCAACGGACTCACCGCGCCGCACGGCCCGTCGCAGGAGGCCGTGATCCGGTCGGCGCTGGCCGACGCCGGGCTGACGGCGGCCGACGTGGACGCCGTGGAGGCGCACGGGACCGGGACCGTCCTCGGCGACCCGATCGAGGCGGACGCCCTGGCCGCCGTCTACGGCGACCGCGACCGCCCGGTGTTCGTCGGGTCGCTGAAGTCGAACATCGGCCACGCCCAGGCCGCCGCGGGCGTCGGCGGGGTGATCAAGATGGTCGGCGCGCTGCGGACGGGCGTCCTGCCGCGCTCGCTGCACGCCGACCGGCCCACGCCGCGGGTGGACTGGGCGTCGAACGGCCTGACCCTGCTGGCGGAGGCACGGGACTGGCCGGAGCTGGACCGACCGCGTCGCGCGGGGATCTCCTCGTTCGGCATCAGCGGCACCAACGCCCACCTCATCCTCGAACAGGCCCCGGAGACCGCCGTGCTCCCCGCCGAGAGCGGTCCGGCGGCGGGGATGGCCCCGTGGGTGCTCAGCGCCCGCAGCGAGCCTGCCCTCCGAGCCCAAGCCGCCCGACTGCGCGCGCACACCGCGGCTCCTGCCGACATCGGCCTCGCGCTGGCCACCACGCGCACGGCGTTCGAGCACCGGGCCGTGATCCTCGGCGACCACCGCGCGGGCTTGGACGCCCTCGCGACCGGGGCCGAAGCGCCGACCCTGTATCGAGGCTCGGCTGCCGACGCTGGCCGCACGGCGTTCCTGTTCACCGGGCAGGGCGCTCAACGCGCGGGCATGGGCCGTCAGCTGCACGCGGCGCACCCCGTGTTCGCCGCGGCGCTGGACGAGGTCTGCGCCGCCTTCGACGGCCTGCTCGACAGACCGCTGCGCGACGTCCTGTTCGCCGCCGAGGACGACGACCTGCACCTCACCTCGTACACGCAGCCCGCCCTCTTCGCCGTGGAGACGGCCCTGTTC
>NZ_JBHYHC010000226.1:0-8794 GCF_042738955.1 Umezawaea sp. NPDC059074 | reverse complement strand
CCGGGCAGGCTGCCGAGCACCGCGCGGCCGATGTCGAGCAGCTCCGACCCGGAGCGGAGGCCCCGCGCGAGCGCCGGGATCGCGGCCAGGTGCTTCACCGGCGTCAACACGGCGTCGCGCACCCCGTCGACCACGAGGTCGAGCTGCGACGGGCTGGGCTGCGGCGTCCACTCCTTCGGCTCCGGCAGCGCCACCTCCTTGCGGGCGTCGAGCAGCAGTTGCATGAGGTCCGTGCCCGCCACGCCGTCGATCAGGCAGTGGTGGACCTTGGAGATGATCGCCCAGCGGCCGTTCTCCAGGCCCTCGACGAGCCAGATCTCCCACAGCGGCTTCGTGAGGTCCAAGCGCTGCGCGAACAGCCGTCCGGCGAGGTTGCGCAGCTGGTCGTCGCCGCCAGGGGAGGGGACGGCGGTGTGGCGCACGTGGTACAGGATCTGGAAGTGGTCGTCGTCGACCCACACCGGGCGTCCGACGTGCAGCGGGAGGCTCCGCACCCGCTGGCGGTAGCGCGGCACGCTGTCCATCTTCGAGAGGAAGAGTCTGATCACGTCCCCGTAGGAGGGGGCTGGTCCCTCGAACACCAGCACCGATCCGACGTGCATCGGCACGTTCTCGTCCTCGACGAAGTAGAAACTCGCGTCCATAGCGCTCATCCGGTCCACAGTGGAACCGTAGAACCACCGGTCTCCCGCAGTCCAGGTCTAACGGGGTGAGAAGGGGTGCCAACCGAGACGTTCTAGGGGTGGCGCAATTCACCTTCAGGAAACATCATGGACACATGCAGTAGTGGATCTGCCGACGGATCGGAGGGGTGGCCATGTCAGCCGTACCTTCAGACGCCTACTTCCCGCCGCTGCCGGACGAGCCTCCTCTCCCGTTCGCCGAGGGTCAAGCCCCCAGCCTGCTCTGGTACCTCACGGAACCGACGAGAGCGGCCGTGGACATGGGCCAGTACGCCTCCACCAGGCAGTTGTTGCGCGCGGCCCCGAGCGGCGACGGCCACTCCGTGATGGTCCTGCCGGGCCTCGGCGCGGCCGACGGCTCGACCGCGGTGCTGCGGCGCTTCCTCGCCAAGCTCGGCTACGACGTCCACGGCTGGGGCCTGGGCCGCAACATCGGCCCGACCGTGCCCGCCGTCCAGGGCATCCGGTCCCAGCTGCGCGACCTCGGCAAGACCGGCAAGGTCAGCATCATCGGCTGGAGCCTGGGCGGCATCTTCGCCCGCGAGATCGCCAGGGAACACCCGGAACTGGTGCGGCAGGTCATCACGATGGGCAGCCCGTACGCGATGACCGACATGAAGCACACCAGGGCGAACCCGGCGTACCAACTGCTGTCCCGCTTCTACACCGCGGGCGCGGCCCACCCACCACCCGAGCACACCCGCCCGATGTTCCCGGTGCCTGCCACATCGATCTACTCGAAGACCGACGGCATCGTCCCGTGGCAGGGCTGCATGTCCGACTCGGGCCCCAGGAGCGAGAACGTGGCCGTCTCGTGCAGCCACCTCGGGTTCGGCTACAACCCGTCGGTCATGTGGGTGGTAGCCGACCGCCTCTCCCAGCCCTACGGCTACTGGCACCCCTTCGCCCCACCGCCGGGCATGGCGAACATGTACCCGAAGGCCGCCTAGCTCACTCCGCGCTGATCTGAGGCTCCTTGCCCATGGCCTTCCCCACCAGGGTGAGCAGCGCTCGTTCCCGCGCCACCATGGCGGCGGCGAAGTCGTCGCTGCGCAGGTCGGACGCCGAGACCAGGTGGGATCCGACGTTGCGGTCGATCCCCTCCGGGGTCGTCTCGGCCTTGCGCTCGAGGCTGACCAGGTAGGACGACGGAGCCCGGCCGCCGATGATGCGGTTGGTGCGCGCGGTCAGCGGCGTCTTGTTGACGATCGAGTTGTACCGCGCCGGGGCCAGGCCCTGCTTGTCGCACCACGCGCTGGGGAACACGTGGTGGATGTCGACGGCGTTGTCGAAGTAGTTCTCGTGCGACATGTCCGACCCGGTGCACCAGTCGCGCGGCCCGGCTTGCAGCAGCAGCGCGTACAGCCCCTTGTAGGCGGCGGAACCCCTCGTGCGCAACGACCAGAGTCGACTCGACTGGAACTGGGCCTCCTGCACCGTGCGGGGCTCCTCGTGCGACCCGGTCACCCAGGCGACGACCTCGGGGACGTCGCGCGCGAGTCGGGTCTCGGTCGAGCCGCCGTACAACTCCCCGAACACCCCCGACCAGTACCAACGGGTGATCTTCTCCCTGGCGCCGACCGTTCCGGCGTTCTTGCCGAGCAGGGCGAACATCGCCGCCAACGGGATCAGTTGGCTGCCGTAGGGCAGGAAACGCGTGTGGAAGATCCGCTGGGCGTGCAGGAACTGGGCGGTGGCCATCAGTCCCTCGGTCACCGCCGGGGACCACTTCCGGTACTCGGCCAGGGTGAGGTTGAGCATGTCGACCCGGCGGCACCCGACGCGCGGTGCCATTGCCGGGTCTCGGCCGCCTTCGACGGCGGCCTTGTGAGCCTCGTGCGTGGCCAGGAGCGTGACCGCCTGGAGGAAGTCGGTGTTGGCCACCTCGTCGAGGATCCGGTAACCGTCGCCGCTCCAGGTCGACCGCTGTTCTTCCCAGTCCTTGCGCAGGTCGAACTCGTCCGCGGCGAACGTCGCGGTCAGCAGTTCGAACACGGTGAGGGTGACGCCGCCGGTGTTGACCTTCTCGAACACCTGGCACACCGCTTGGCGCGGGGTGCTCTTGCCGAGTTCGATCACCGGCACCTGGTACTGCTCGAACTGCTTCACCACCGCCTGCTGGAACCGGCTCCACAGCTTGAGGTTGTCCGGTGAGTGCTCGGCGAAGCCGAGCATCCAGTCCGACCAGTCGAAGATGGCCGTGCAGGGGAACATCCGTGCGGCGTACTCGTGCTCCGGCGTGGAGAGGTCGAGCGTGGCACGACCGCGGAAGTCGACCCGGACCCTGCTCTCCGGCACGAAGACGACCACGTCCTCGCGATCGCCGTCGTCGAGCAGGACGCGCTTCATGTCGATGTAGTACCAGCCGCGGACGTCCTTGCCGCGAGCGTCGCGCGTGTCGACCGGCGCCTTGCGGTACATGGACTGGTACAGCGAGGTGAGCCGTTGCTGGCCGTCGAGGATGAGTCGTTCCGGTCTGGTGCCGGGAGCGGGCCGTGCGCCTTCGACGGGGCGGGTCTTGAACCGGACGTCGCCGCCTTCGACGAGCGTCAGCACGGTGCCTACCGGGTAGCCGAGGGAGATCGACGCGATGAGCGCCGCGATGTTGCGTTCGGGCCACACCCATCCGCGTTGGAATTCCGGGAGTTGGGCCTCGCCGCGGTCCACCTTTTCCAGCAGGCCCTTCAGGAATTCCTTCCCGATGCCGAACGTCTCCACGGCCACTTCTTCTCCCCGTTCAGCGGTAGTCGGTTCCTTGTCGGCACTCGGAGTCCTTCCGTTACACCAATTCGATTCATCGAACGGGTGGTTGTTCGCTCACCTGATCGGACTACTCCTGTGCGGCTAACGCCTGGCGGCCTCCTGCCGCTATAGCCACCGAGCGCCGGGCGGCAGAACGCCCTCCACTGGCGTCTCGTGAGCCACACGTTGAGGACGGTCATGCAGAGCGGGCACCGCAAACCACGAGCGATCGTCGCCGTCTGGACGGCGGCGGTGGTCGCCGCCGGTGCGGTGGTCGCGGTCGCGGCGACGGGCGACTCCCCGCCTGCTCTCGCGTTCCAGCAGGCCGGGCACTGGGTGTACAACGGCACGATCGGCGCGCTGTTCCACGTGGACGGTGGGACGAAGCAGGTCGACGCCAAAGCGGACGGCGTCGAGGGTTCCGCAGGCTCGACGGCGTTGCAGGGGGACCGGGACGTCTTCCTCGTGTCGGGCTCGAAAGCCGTGGTGTTCGGCAAGTCCACGCTGTCGGTCGACACGTCGTACGACCTGGACGGGACCGGGGAGCCGGTGGGGATCGAGGTCGTCGGCGGCCCCTACGCGGTGTACCGGGACCCAGGCACGGTCGTGCGGTTCGGCAAGCCGCTGACCACGGTCAAGGCGGGAGGACCCCTCGCCGATCCGGTCGCGACCCCGGACGGGACGGTGTGGTTGCAGCGCCGGGACTCCGGGGAGTTCTGCCGGCTGTCCCGCGGCGAGAACGCCCTCGGCTGCGCGGGGAAGGTCCCGGACGGCCACCGAGGCGGTCTCGCCGTCGTCGGCGACCGGGCCGTCTTCGTCGACACGAGCGCGGGGTACGCCTCCACGCTCGACAAGTCCGGGCTCGGGGCATCGGTCGACCTGAACGTCGACCTGCCGGACGACGCGCGGATCGCGTCGCACGAGGTCGGTGGCAGGCTTCCCGTGCTCGACCCGCAGCGCAGCACATTGCTGCTGGCGGACGTGAGCGGAGTGGGCAGCGGTCGTCCCGCGGCCACCGTGCTGCCGGTGGCGCTGGACGCGGGGGAGTACAGCTCGCCCGTGTCCTCGACAAGCGCGGTCAGCCTGGTCGACTACACCCGCAACCGCTTGCTGACCTTCGACTCCCAGGGCAACGCGAAGTCCACGACACCGCTCGCAGGCACCGGCAAGGCCAAGATCTCCCGAGGTGAGGACGGCCGCGTGTACGTGGACGACCCCGCGGGCGAACACGTGCTCGTGGTCGACGGCGACGGCGCGGTGACGTCCGTGGACATCGTCGGCAAGGACGTTCCCACCGCGCCGAACGAGCCGTTGCCGCCGCCGGACTTCCTGCCTCCTCCGCAGCAACCCCAACCGCCCCAGCAGCCGCTGTCGGTCAACCAGCCCGTCGTCCCGGTGGCGCCGGAAGCGCCTCAAACGCCGGAGGAGCCGGTGGTTCCGCCCGCGGCGCCCGCCGACGTGCAGGCGCAACCGGGGAACCAGGAGGTCACGGTCTCCTGGGGTGCGCCGTCGGGCGCGGTCTCCGGGTACCGGATCTCGTGGCGCTCGGTTTCGGGTGGCGGGTCGTCCGGGGAAACGACCGTCGCGGGCAACCAGACGTCCGCCAAGATCGCTCAGTTGAAGAACGGCGCGGTCTACGTCTTCACCGTGCTCGCCGAGAACAGCGCGGGCCGCGGACCGGGTGCGGATTCCCCCGAGGCCAAGCCGAGTTCGGACACCCCCGGCGAACCCAAGGACCTCAAGGCGACCGCGGGCGCGGACGGCACCGTGTCGCTGACGTGGACCAAGGCCAGCGGTGAGGGCAACACGATCACCGAGTACTCCGTCACCGCCACCGGATCGGACCGCAGCACCGTTGCGGCGGCCAAGTCGTCGGCCGCGCAGGTCGTCGTGCCCGCGGGGAAGCTCCAGGTCGGCTTGGCCTACACCTTCACCGCGACCGCCACGAACGACCTCGGGCTTACCGGCGCCGAATCGTCGCCGAGCGCTGCCGTGACGCCGTACCAGCCCGCTGCGGCCCCCGGCACGCCCACGGCGACGGCGGGCGACCGCTCCCTCGCCGTCGCGTGGACCGCGCCGGACCTCGGCGGCGGCGACCTGGTCGGCTACGAGGTGTCCGCGCCCGGCCTGACCACGCAGACGACCACCACGCCGTCCGCGACGTTCACCGGCCTGACCAACAGCACGGCCTACACGTTCACGATCCACGCGATCACCAGGGAACGCGGGCGCACGTCCGGCCCGACTGCCACCGGCGCGAACGCGACCGCCACCGGCACACCCGGCACGACGCCGTCGGTGCAGCTGGTGTCGGCGACCTCCAGCGGTGACCGGCAGATCACCGCCACCGTGGCCGTCGACGACCACGGCAGCGGGCAGGTCACCTGCCAGGTGATCCTCAACGGCGCCGAGCGCTGGCGCGGAGCCTGCGGGGGCACGCAGGGCATCACGATCGGCGGTCTGGACTACGCCACCAACTACGACGTGTACGTGCAGCCGAGCAACTCGTTCGGACTCGGTCCGGTCAGCGGTCACCTCGGCGCGCGGACCAACGACCCGCCACCACCGCCGCGCACCGCCGAGGTGGCCAAGGGCGCCGCGACGACTCAGTCCAACTGCTCCTCGAACTGCTACTTCATCCGCGTCGCACTGCGCAACTTCGCGCCCAACAGCACGGTCGCCGTGCACTGCAACAGCACCGTCGACGGCGACTACTACACCTACAGCGCAAAGGTCAACGCTTCCGGGGCCTCCGACACCAACGTCTGCTACTTCGGCTACGGGGGCAAGCAGGTGTGGGTCGTCGCCGACGGCGTCACGTCGAACCGGGTCACCTGGTAAACGGTCCGAAAGGGACGGTCATGCACTCGAGCCCCACTCCCGCCGAGGCCTACGGCGCGATCGCCGCCAACGTCCAACGGGTGATCCTCGGCAAACCCGAGGTCGTCCGGCTGGCGGTCGTCGCCCTGTTCGCCGAGGGACACCTGCTGATCGAGGACAAACCCGGTCTCGGGAAGACCACGCTGGCCCGTTGCCTCGCCGCCAGCGTGCGCGGTCGGTGGAGTCGGATCCAGTTCACCCCCGACCTGCTGCCCTCCGACATCACCGGCGCGTCGGTGTACCACCAGGGCTCGGAGAGCTTCGAGTTCCACCACGGCGCGATCTTCGCCAACGTCGTGCTCGCCGACGAGATCAACCGGGCGACGCCCAAGACCCAGTCGGCGCTGCTGGAGGTCATGGCCGAGCGCGCGGTGACGGTGGAGGGCACGCGGTACGAGGTGCCGCGGCCGTTCATGGTCGTGGGCACGCAGAACCCCATCGAGCTCCAGGGCACCTACCGACTGCCCGAAGCGCAACTCGACCGCTTCCTCATGCGCGTCAGCGTCGGGTACCCGGACCACGACACCGAGGTCCAGGTGCTGCTGGGCGACCACGGCGGCATCACGCCGGAGCAGTTGCCCGCCGTCATCGACCTGCCGACCCTGGAACGCGTGATCGCCGACGTCCGTGCGGTGAAGACCCACCCGGAGGTTTGCTCGTACGCGGTGCGCATCGCCGCGGCCAGCCGTGCGCACAGCGACGTGCTGTACGGCGCCAGCCCGCGCGGCAGCCTGGCGCTCCTGCGCGCCGCTCGCGCGTGGGCGGCCACCGACAACCGCGGCTGGGTGACGCCGGACGACGTCAACGACGTGGCGCACGCGGTGCTGGAGCACCGGGTGATCCTCAGCCCAGAGGCCGAACTGGGCAGGCGGACCGCGCGCGACGTGGTCATCCAGATCGTCGAGTCCACGCCCGCACCGGTCTCGAGGGCGTGACGCGTGCGCCTCACCACGCGGGGCGTGGCGCTCATCGTCTGCGGGATCGCGCTGTTCGCCGCCGGATCACTGCTGGGACACCAGCTCGTCCAAGCGCTCGGTGGAGCGGCACTGGCCGTCGTGGTCGGCGCCGCGCTGCTGGCGGCGGGGAGGCTCCGCGTCGACGTGGAGCGCGAGATCCACCCGGACAGGGTCGAGGCGGGCACGACGGCGCTGGCCAGGGTGGTCGTGCGCAATCCCGGCAGCAGGCGGATTCCGGGGTTCGCGGCGCGCGATCCGTGGCCGGGCGGGTTCGAGACCGTCCGGGTGCGCTCGCTCGCGTCCGGGACCACCGCCTCGCACAGCTACGAACTGCCCACGGAGCGGCGCGGCAAGGTGCCCATCGGACCGATGACGCTGCTCCGCGATGACGCATTGGGCCTGGTGCGCAACAGGATCACCGTGGGTCCGGTGACGGACCTGCACGTCCACCCCAAGGTGCGGCAGGCGCTCGTGTCCGCTGACGGGCGAGCGCACCAACACCACGAAGGCCCGGTGCGGACCACGTCGATGCGGGGATCCGCCGACCTGCGGGCGTTGCGCGACTACGTGGTCGGCGACGAACCGCGTCACGTGCACTGGAAGGCGTCCGCGAGGCTCGGCAAGCTGGTCGTCCGCGACATGGTTGACCCGGACGAGCCGGGGTTCACCGTGCTGCTCGACGACCGCGTAGGCGCGCTGACCCCGGAGGCGTTCGAGGAGGCCGTCGAGGTCGCCGCGTCGCTCGCGCACGCGTCCGCGCTCACCGGCGAGCGCACGAGGCTGTGCACCACGGCGGGACTCGACGTGGACACGGCGGGCGGTGTGCCCGCGGGCCTGCGGTTGCTGGACTTCCTCTGCGAGGTGGGGCAAGCGGAGTCGACCGGTCCGGTCGACCGCCTGGTCTCGACCGGCCAGGTCGGCGGGACCCTGGTCTTCGTCAGCGGGGGGACCGCCGCCTCCGACCTCCGCGACCTGTCGGCGCTCTCCCGCTGTGCGAGGGGGATCACGGTCATCGACGTCGCGGGAAACGAGTACGTCGACGCCGTGGCGGGCGTGCCGAGGATCGGTGCGGCCACCGCGATCGGCGCGATCAAGACCTGGAACTCGGGGGTGCGGGTGTGAACCGGAGGGTGACGGGGTGGGCCGTCGTGGCGGCGGCGGGCGTCGGCGCGATGCTGTTCGCGCCGGTGTTCGGCGTCGCCGCGCTGGTCGTGGCGGTCGTCGTGCCGCTCGTCCTGGTGCTGCTCGTCGACGAGGCAGCCCTGCGGTGGCCCGTGATCGCCCCGCTGCGGCCGTTGATCGCGGTGCTGGTCGGACTGGCGGCCCTCATCGAGGTCCTCTTCGCCCGCGGCCTGCCGACGCTGGAGGCCGTGCGGGACTTCGCGACCGCGGCGGCAGACGGGTGGCTGGCGACGCTGGAGAGCACCTGGCCCGCCCGGCCGGAGCCGAGGTTCCTGCTGTTCGTGCCGGTGCTGGCGCTGTTCGCCGCCGTGATCGGTTTGGAGATCGTTCGCCGCGACCGCAGCTCGGCTG
>NZ_JBHYHC010000225.1:0-8853 GCF_042738955.1 Umezawaea sp. NPDC059074 | reverse complement strand
GCACCAGGGTCGCCGCCCGCCTCCGGTGGTCAGGCGGCCGAGCCGCCGTAGGCGTTGTCGATGATGTAGCGCCACCTGCCGTCCCGGCCGCGCCGCAGCACGTCGGTCCCGGTGCCCGACAGGTGGACCTCCTCGCCGGTGGTCGACGTCCCGGAGATCTCCCAGTCCACGATGACCAAAGCGGTGTCGCCGTTCACGTAGGTGCCCTTGGTGCGAGCCCTCATCGGCAAGCCCATCGCCAGGAACTCGGCGACGTTCGCCCGTCTCGCGTCGCCGGCCAGCGGCGGTTCGCCCGGTTTCCACACCGAGACCGCGTCGGGGCTGTACATCCGCTCGATCGTGTCCTGGTCGCCCGCGTTGAAGGCCAGCACGAACAGTTCGGTCAACCTGCCGAGGTCGTCGGTCGGCACCTCGTCGGTCGGCTGCCGGTCGGTGGTCGTCATTCCGCCCATCCCCTACTCAGCGATCTTGGTCTGGTCGCACCAGCCGAACACCGGCATGTCCCCGGTGTCGCCGGGGAGCCGCTCCCCGGTCGCGGCGAAGTGCTCGTACCCGTTGCCGTGCGGCACTTTGATCTTCTCCGCCAGGTCGGCCACCCGGCGAATGCGGTCGGCGGCGCCCAGGTGCGTCGGTCCGCCGACCAGAATCACGGTGATCTCTTCCATCAGAACCCTTTCAGCGCAGGCTGTCCGCGTCCGCGCGGGGGAAGTAGCCCGCGCCGGTGAAGAAGTCCGCGTACTTCGCGAACAGGTCGAAGGTCATCGGCGGGCACTCGATCCCGGTGCCCGCCAGCGCCTCCTCGGTGGCCGTCACGTCGAAGTCGGGATAGGCGCCCTCGCCCGCCGCCGCGATGGCCTCGAAGGAGTCGAGCAGCGGTTGGAGCGCGTTGTCCCGGTCGGCGCGCACGCGGGCGCTCCAGGTCTGCCGGTCCAGCTCCGGCAGGGCGTGGCCCAGCGCCCTGAGGTGCTCGATCATCGCGCCGTAGGTGAGGCCGTCGGGGTTGGACAGGTGGAACGTCCGGTCCGCCGCGGCGGCGTCGCGGGACAGCCGGGTGATCGCGCCGCTGGCGTAGTCGACCGGCACGAGGTGGAACCGTCCGGACAGGCCCGCCGGGACGGCGCCGCTCTGCAGGATCCCCTTGAGCCCCAGCCAGACGAAGTCCTTGGTCTGGCAGGCGCCGTTGACCTGGTCGCCGGACACTACGTCGACCCGGTAGACCGACACCGGCAGGCCGCGGTCGCGCGCCAGTTCGATGATCCGCTCGGCGACCCACTTGGTCTGCCGGTAGCCGTTGGACAGCACCTCCGGCGGCCCCGCGATGTCGTCCACCCGCAGGGGTGCGCCGGGTTCCACGGGCTGGTCGAACACACCGGTGGAGGACACGAAGTGCACCGGCACGCTGCGGTGCCGCGCGGCCAGCCGCAGCACCTCCTCGGTGCCGGTGACGTTCGCGGGCTTGAGCGCCGTGTACGGCTGGAGCCAGTTCACCGTGGCGCCCGCGTGGTAGACGACGTCCACGGTGCGGGCGAGCGAGTCGAACGCCTCCTCGCCCAGTCCGAGCCGGGGTTCGCCGAGGTCGCCGGTGTGCACGACGACCCTGGACAGGTCGACCTGGTCGTCGATCCGGTACCAGCGCAGGTTCTCCGCGATCCGCTCCAGGCCCCGCCGGGGGTCGGTGGCGCGAACCACGCAGTGCACGGTCGCCGACGTGGTGGCCATGACGTCGCGCAGCAGGAACGCGCCGAGGAAACCGGTCGCGCCGGTCAGCAGCACCTCGCCGGGGTCGGGGGCGAACCTCACCACCTCGGCGGCGGGCCGCACGTCGTCGGCCAGCACGACCTCGGCGGCGAAGTCCACCCCGACCCGCTCCGACCCCTGCGAGGTCAGCACGTCGAGCAGGTGCTCCACGACCGCCCCCGGCGTCGGGTGGTCGAACACCAGCGTGGCGGGCAACGCGGTCCCGGTCGCCACGATCAGCCGGTTGCGCAGCTCCACCGAGGTCAACGAGTCGAAACCCAGTTCCGGGAACGGCCTCGCCGCCTCCGGCGCCGTGCCGCGGTCCAGACCCAGGACGTCGACGACCTCGACCCGGACGAGGTCGAGCAGCAGGTCGCGGCGCTCCCGCTCGGGCAGCCCGGCGAGCCGGTCGGCCAACGACACCGACGACACCTCGGCGTTGCCCGCCTTCCTGCGCACCGGCACCCGCACCAGCCCGGAGAACAGCGCGGGCACCTGGCACGACGCCCGCACCGCGGCCAGGTCGAGCGGGGTCGCGACCACCGAGGGGAGGCCCGTGGCGAGCGCCGCGTCGAGCAGCGCGGGCCCGTCGGCGGCGGTGATGGCGCGGAACCCGGCGCGGGCGATGCGGGCCAGGTCGACCTCGCTCAGCCCGCCTCCCATGCCCGTGGGCATCGACCACAGCCCCCAGGCGACGGACGTGGTCGGCAGGCCCAGACCGGCGCGGTGGTGCGCGACGGCGTCCAGGAACGTGTTCGCGGCCGCGTAGTTCGCCTGGCCGGGACCGCCGACGGTGGCCGCGATGGACGAGAAGTGCACGTGGTGGGCGTCGGGCGCGAGCCGGTGCAGGTGCCACGCGGTGGCCACCTTGGGGCGCAGCACCGCGGCGAGCCGCTCCGGCGTCAGGTTGGGGAACGCCGTGTCGTCCAGGACACCGGCGGTGTGCAGCACCAGCGAGACCTCGCCCACGTCGTCGAGCAGGTCGCCCAGCGCCGCCTCGTCGGTCACGTCGGCGGCGGCCACCATCACCGCCGCGCCGAGGTCCTCCAGCTCCCGCCTCACGTCGTCGGCGCCGGGCGCCTGAGACCCCCGGCGGCTGACCAGCACCACCGACCGCACACCCCGCTCGGCCACGAGGTGGCGGGCGAACAGGGCGCCGAGCGCGCCCGTGCCACCGGTGATCACGGCGGTCCCGTCGAACGCGCCCGCGTCCGCGACGGTGGTCCTGGCCGCGCGGACCAGGCGGGGGACGCGGGTCCGCCCGTCCAGCGCCAGCTCGGGTTCACCGGTGGCGAGCGCGGCGGTCAGCGCCGGGAGGCCGACCTCCTCCCCGGCCAGGTCCACCAGCACGATCCGGTCCGGGTTCTCCGACCGCGCCGAGCGCAGCAGGCCCCAGAGCGCGGCGGTGCGCAGCGAGGTCTGGCCGTGCGCCGGGGTCGCGCCCGAGGTGAGCACCGCGAGCCTCGTGCCCGCCAGGCGCGGGTCGTCCAGCCAGCGCCGGGTCAGCTCCAGCGCGGCCGTGGTGTCGGCGAAGACCTGGTCCACCAGCGCGTCCGCCGTACCCGCCCCGAAGAACGGGACCAGCACGACGTCCGCACCCGCGGCCGCGACGGCGTCCAGGTCGGCGGCGTGCGGCACCCCCGGCAGGTCGAGGGTGCCGTGCCCGGCGTCGAGCACCACCAGCGACGGCGGGAACAGCGGTGTGGCGGGCACGACGGTCTCCCAGGCCACGTCGAACAGCGCTCCGCGCGCGGCCTCGTGCGGATCGACCGCGACGGACTCCGGCGCGCGCAGCACGACCTCGTCCGCGGTCGCCACCAGGTGTCCGGACCGGTCGGTCAGCCGCAGTGCCAGCGAGGACCCGACGAGCGCCGACCGCACGTGGACCGCCGTCGCGCCGACGGCGTGCAGCCGGACTCCCCGCCACTCCCCCGCGACCAGCCCGTCCGCCCCGTGCGCGTCCGCGGCGGCGCGGACCGCCGCGTCCAGCAGGGCGGGGTGCAGGCCGTACGCCGCGGCGTCGGCCGCCGACTCCTCCGGCAGCGCCACCTCGACGGCGTCGCCGGGGATCTCCGCGACCGCCGCGGGGTGTCCGGCGCTCAGCTCGCCGCGCGCCGCGAGGGTCCACTCCGCCTCCGGTCCGTCCGGCCTGGTGTGGACGCCCAGCGTCCTGCGGCCCGCGGCGTCCGGTTCGCCGACGGTCAGCTGGACGCGCAGGCCGCCCGCGGGCAGGGGCACGGGCCCGACCGGGATCAGCGAGTCGAGCCGGGTGCAGCCCAGCTCGTCGCCGACCCTGATGGCCAGCTCCACCAGCACGGTGCCGGGCAGCACCGCCGCGCCGTCGAGCCACGGGTGGCCGCGGGCCGGGAGGTGGCCGGTGACGACCAGCTCGTCGGAGCCCGCCGGACGGACGGCCGCGCCGAGCAGCGGGTGGTCCAGGCCCGCGAGGCCGAGGGTGTCGAGGTCGGCCTTCGCGCCCGCTTGGTCGAGCCAGAACCGCTGCCGCTGGAAGGCGTACGTCGGCAGGTCCACGACCGGGGCGGTGCCACCGAGGAAGCGCGACCAGTCCACCGCGCCACCCCTGGTGTGCAGCCTGCCGACCGCGCCCACCACCGTGTGCGCCTCGTCCCGGCCGCCGCGCATCGTCGGCACGGTGGCGCCGCCGTCGGTGTCCCCCTCGGCGTCGAGGACGTCGCGGACCGCCGCGCTGAGCACGCCCTCCGGCCCGATCTCCAGGAACGTGGTCGTGCCCAGCTCCCGCAGCGCCCGCACGGCGTCGGCGAACCGCACGGTCCGCTCGACGTGTGCGACCCAGTACTCCGGACTGCCCAGTTCACCGGGTCCGGCGAGCGCGCCGGTGACCGTGGAGACGATCGGCGTGGTCGGTTCGCGGTAGTCCAGCGACGCGGCGACCCGGCCGAACTCCGCCAGCATCGGCGCCATCCTCGGCGAGTGGAACGCGTGGCTCACCGCCAGCCGCTTCGTCTTGCGCCCCGAGGCGGCCAGGGTCGCCGCGACCGCCTCGACGGCGGACTCGTCACCGGAGAGCACCAGGGAGTCCGGGCCGTTGACCGCGGCGATGCCGACCTCGGCCTCGCGGCCCACCAGCAGCGGCAGGACCTCGGCCTCGGTGGCCCGGACGGCCGCCATCGCGCCGCCATCGGGCAGCGCCTGCATCAGCCGAGCCCGCGCGCAGACCAGCGCGGCGGCGTCGTCGGCGGACAGCACGCCCGCCACGTGCGCCACGGCGATCTCGCCGATCGAGTGACCCGCCAGGAAGTCCGGCACCACACCCCAGGACTCCAGCAGCCGGAACAGGGCCACCTCCAGGGCGAACAGCGCGGGCTGCGCGTACCCGGTGCGCCGCAACGCCTCCGCGTCGTCGCCGAACACGACGTCCCGCAGCGGCACGTCCAGGTGCTCGTCGAGCCTGGCCGCCAGGTCGGCGAACACGTCGGCGAACACCGGGAACACCTCGGCCGCGCGGGCCCCCATGCCGAGCCGCTGCGCGCCCTGGCCGGTGAACAGGAACGCGGTCTTCCCGCCGACCGGGGAACCCAGCACCACCAACGGGTTCGGCTCGCCGCCGACCACCGCGCGCAGGCCGGCCTCCACCGCGGCGCGGTCGTCGCCGAGCACGACCGCGCGGTGCGACAGGGTCGACCGGGTGGTGGCCGCCGACAGCGCGACCGACGCCGGGTCCGCGGCGGGGTTCGCGGACATCCAGTCCAGCAGTCGTCCGGCCTGCGCCTCGAGCGCACGGGAGGAGCGGGCAGACAACGGCAGCGCCAGCACGGGCAGCGCCGGACCGACCTCGGCCGGGATGTCCGCCGTGGACTGCTCGGGCGCCTGCTCCAGGATCACGTGCGCGTTGGTGCCGCTGACCCCGAACGCGGACACCGCCGCCCGACGCGGTCCGCCGGTGGCGGGCCACGGCCGCGGCTCGGTCAGCAGTCGCACGGACCCGGCCGACCAGTCGACGACCGGGGTCGGCTCGTCGACGTGCAGGGTGCGCGGCAGGACGCCGTGCCGGATCGCCAGCACGGCCTTGATCAGGCCGCCGATACCCGCCGCCGCGACCGTGTGGCCGATGTTCGACTTCAGCGACCCCAGCCACGCGGGCCGGTCGTCGGGCCGGTTCCGGCCGTAGGTCGCCAGCAGCGCCTGCGCCTCGATCGGGTCGCCTAGCCGGGTGCCGGTGCCGTGCGCCTCGATGAGGTCCACGTCCGAGGTGACCAGCCTGGCGTCCGCCAGCGCGGCCTTGATCACCCGCTGCTGGGACGGCCCGCTGGGGGCGGTGAGGCCGTTGGACGCGCCGTCCTGGTTGATCGCCGAGCCGCGCACGACGGCCAGCACCCGGTGGCCGTTGCGGCGGGCGTCGGACAGCAGCTCCAGCACCACCACGCCGACGCCCTCGGACCACGTGGTGCCGTCCGCCGCCGCGGCGAACGACTTGCACCGGCCGTCCGCGGCGAGACCGCGCTGGCGGGAGAAGTCGACGAACGCCGACGGGTTGCCGTACACGGTGGAGCCGCCCGCGAGCGCCAGCGTGGACTCGCCCTGGCGCAGCGACCGCATCGCGAGGTGCAGCGCCACCAACGAGGACGAGCAGGCCGTGTCCACCGTGACCGCTGGTCCCTCGAAGCCGAGGGAGTAGGCGACCCGGCCGGACGCGACGCTGCCGAGGCTGCCGGTCGTGAGGTAGCCCTCCAGGTCCTCGGGGCCGCCGAGGCCGTGGTAGCTCTGCCCGGCGATGCCCGCGAACACCCCGGTCCTGCTGCCCTTCAGCGCCGCCGGGTCGATGTGCGCCCGTTCCAGCGCCTCCCAGGCCACCTCCAGCAGGACGCAGTGCTGCGGGTCCATCGCGGTCGCCTCGCGCGGCGAGATGCCGAAGAACTCGGCGTCGAACGTCGTCGCGTCGGCGATGAACCCGCTGTTGCGCGAGTAGGACTTGCCGGGGATGCCGGGTTCCGGGTCGTACATGCCGTCGACGTCCCAGCCGCGGTCGGTCGGGAACGGCGTGATCGCGTCCACGCCGTCGCTCACCAGCCGCCACAGGTCCTCCGGCGAGGACACCCCGCCGGGGAACCGGCACGCCATCGCGACGACGGCGACCGGTTCCTCCTTGCGCGACTCCAGCTCGGCGACCCGCTGCCGGGCCTTCTTCAGGTCGGCCGTGACCCACTTGAGGTACTCGACCAGCTTCTCTTCGTTGGACATGGCGGTTCCGCCTCCTCGGGCGTCGGATCGGGTGGGGCGGTCAGCCCGCGGTGCGGCCCAGCTCGTTGTCGATGAAGGCGAACAGGTCGTCCGCGGACGCCTCCGCCAGCAGGGCGCCCCCGTCCTCCTCGGCCGCGGGAGCGGCCGTCTCGGTCCAGCGGTCCAGGATCGTGCGCAGCCGCGCGGCGATCTCGCCGCCGCCGCGCGACGCGGTGGGCAGCAGCGCCTCCAGCCGGTCGAGCTCGGCGAGCACCGGCGCGTCCGGGTCGGCGTCCGCCGGGGCGATGCGCTCCAGCAGGTGGTCGGTCAGCGCGCCCGCCGTCGGGTGGTCGAACACGGCCGTGGCCGACAGCCCGCCGCCCGCCACCGCGGTGAGCCGGTTGCGCAGGTCCACCGCGGTGAGCGAGTCGAACCCGAGCTCCTGGAACGCCCGGTCCTCCTGGATGGCGGCCGGGTCGTCGCGCAGCAGCACCGCGGCGATCTCGGCGCGCACGGCGGCGAGCACGAGCGGACGGTGTTGCGCCACCGGGGTTTCCGCGAGCTTCGCGAGCAGCTCCGAGCGCACGGGCCCGTCGACGGCCTCCTGCCGGTCCTCCTGCCGCGGCGGCACGAGGACCGCGCCGTCGCGCACCGCGGCGATCCGGATGCCCGACGCGGCGAGGGAGGCGGCCGCGGCCGGGTCCGCCCGGTCGGTGTCGAAGTCCACGAGCACCACGCGGTCCGGGTTCTGCTCCCGCGCCGAGCGCAGCAGGTTCCACGCCACCCGCCCGTCGCCGCCCACGGAGTCCGACGGCAGCGCGGGTGCCACCGCCGTGGTGGCGACGACCAGCGTCGTGTCCGCGAGGTCCCACGTCCTGATCAGGTCCAGGGTCTCCCGCGTACGGGCGTAGCGGGCGTCCTGCGGCTCGTCGTCGACCGGTGCGACGTGCACGGCCAGAGGGAGGAGCACGACGTCCGGGACGTGCCCGGCCACCTCCGCGACGCTGGTGAACGCGGGCGCGCCGGGCAGGTCGGCCACGCCGTGGCCCAGGTCCAGCACAGCGACCCGCGCCCCGGCCTCCGGCACCTCCACCCACGTCCACGCGGCCTGGTTGACCGCGTTGTCCACCACCAGCGCGTAGCGCCGCCGCTGGAACGCGTAGGTCGGCAGGTCGACCGGCCGGGCGCCGGTGCCCTCGAAGAACACCCGCCAGTCGACCGGGACGCCCCTGGTGTGCAGGCGGGCCAGGCTCGACACCAGCACCTCGGTCTCGGACCTGCCCCGTCGCGCCGAGGCGATGGCCGCCCGGTCGCGGGTGTCGCCCGACTCGGCCAGCACGGCGTCGGCCATGGCGGTGAGCACGCCGTCCGGGCCCACCTCCAGGAAGGTGGTCACGCCCTGCGCGGCCATCGTCGTGACGGCGTGGGCGAACCGGACCGCGGCGCGCACGTGCCGCACCCAGTAGCCGGGGGTGTCGATCGCGGTGGCGAGCACGCCCGTCACCGTGGAGACGATCGGGATCCTCGGCTCGTGGTAGTCCACCGTCGCGGCCACGTCGGCGAAGTCGGTGAGCATCGGTTCCATCAGCGGCGAGTGGAAGGCGTGGCTGACGGTGAGCCTGCGGGTCCGCCGACCGCGGTTCTCCCACTGCTTGGCCGCGAGCAGCGTCGCCTCGCCGTCACCCGCCAGCACGACCGCGCGCGGCCCGTTGACCGCGGCGACGTCGACGACACCCGCGTGGACGCCGAGTTCGGCGCGGACCTCCTCCTCGGTCGCCTCCACCGCGACCATGGCGCCGGTGCGCGGCAGCGCCTGCATCAGCCTGCCGCGGGCGACGACCAGCCGCGCGGCGTAGTCCAGGGAGAACACCCCCGCCACCTGGGCCGCGGCGATCTCGCCGATCGAGTGGCCCGCCA
>NZ_JBHYHC010000224.1:0-8991 GCF_042738955.1 Umezawaea sp. NPDC059074 | reverse complement strand
CCCTTGGAGGCCAGCCGGCGCAGGGCCAGGGCGTAGCCCTGGACGCCGAGGCCGAGGATGGTGCCCTCGGCGACGGCGGAGATGTAGCTGTGCTGGCGGAAGTCCTCGCGCTTGTGCACGTTCGAGATGTGGACCTCGACCAGCGGCGCGGTGAGCTGGGAGCAGGCGTCGCGGACGGCGATCGAGTAGTGCGTCCACGCCGCCGGGTTGAGCACGACCGGGTAGCGGTGGTCGGCGGCCTCGTGGAGCCACGAGAGCATCTCGCCCTCGAAGTCGGTCTGCCGGACGTCCACCTCCAGCCCCAGCTCGTGGCCGGTGCCCTCGCAGAGGGCGACCAAGTCCGCGTACGTGGTGCTGCCGTAGACGTCCGGCTCGCGGGTGCCGAGCCTGCCGAGGTTCGGGCCGTTGAGGACGAGGACCTTCACAGGAGCACGCCCCCGCCCGTCGTCGGCTCGGCCGCGACGGCCGAGTACGCGGCGGCGATCAGGGCCGGGTCCGGGCCTTCGAGCCTGCCGGGCTTGGCGAGGCCGTCCAGCACCACGAACCGGAGCACGCCGGACCGGTTCTTCTTGTCCACCCGCATGCCCTCCATGAGCTGCGGCAGCGCGGCCGGGTCGTAGGTGGTGGGCAGGCCGAGCGAGGTCAGCACCGACCGGTGGCGGTCGGCGGTCGCGTCGTCCAGGCGGCCCGCGAGCCGGGCCAGTTCGGCGGCGAACACCAGGCCGACGCTGATCGCCGCGCCGTGGCGCCACTTGTACCGCTCGCGGCGCTCGATGGCGTGTCCGAGGGTGTGGCCGTAGTTCAGGATCTCGCGCAGGTCGGACTCGCGCAGGTCCGCGGACACGACGTCCGCCTTGATCTGGATCTTGCGCCGGACCAGCTCCTCCAGAACGGGACCGGCCGGGTCCAGCGCGGCCTGCGGGTCCGCCTCGATCAGGTCGAGGATGACCGGGTCGGCGATGAAGCCGCCCTTGACGATCTCGGCCATGCCCGCCACGAGTTCGTTGCGCGGCAACGTGTCCAGCGTCGCGAGGTCGGCGAAGACCGCGGTGGGCTCGTAGAACGTGCCGACCAGGTTCTTGCCCGCCGCGGTGTTGACGCCGGTCTTGCCGCCGACGGACGCGTCGACCATGCCGAGCAGCGTCGTGGGGACGTTGAACAGCTTCACGCCGCGCATCCACGTCGACGCGACGAACCCGGCGAGGTCGGTCACCGCTCCCCCGCCGAGGCCGATCACGGCGTCCTGCCTGCCGACGCCGATCTTGCCGAGCACGTCCCAGCAGAAGCCCGCGACCGGGAGGTCCTTGCCGTCCTCCGCGTCCGGGATCTCGACGCGGTGGGCGTCGGCCCCGGCCTCGGCCAGCGCCTCGCGCAGCGCCTCGGCCGTCTCGACCAGCGTGGGCGGGTGGATGATGGCGATCTTGGCGATGCCCTTCACGGCCTCCACCACGTCGCCGAGCAGACCGCGCCCCACCACCACGTCGTACGGTCGTTCCGCGGCCACGCGGATCCGCACCGGCTCGCCCATCACTGTTCTCCCTCGTTCATCGAGATTCCCCAACGGTCTTTCCCGTGCGCCCTGCTCAGGACGACTCCCATTCGACCACGTCCGGCTCGAGCGCCGACCCACCCCACACCGCGGCCAGCAGTTCCGCTTGCTCGCGCACCGACTTCCGCGCCTCGCCCCGGACCTTCCGCCAGCCCCGCACGCGGAAGATCACCGTGCGACCGCTGAACGCGTACCGCCAGTCCCCCACCACCTCGCCGCGCACGACCAGCGCGCCGGGACTCCCGACCGCCCGCCACACCCGCCGCGCCACGGCGGCGTCCGGCGCGACGAGCCACCGCGGCCCCAGCAGGTACGGGTCACGCGGGAACAGCAGCAGCCCGGCGGGCGGCGGTGGTGCCTCGACCACGTCCTCCACCGCCAGCAGCTTCCGCCCCTCCACCACGACCGGCCGTAGCCCTTCGGGCCACCCGGACGGCGGAAAGCCCAACCACTTCACCGCGTCCGCCTTCGCGAACGCCCCGACCAGCCGCGCGTAGGCGCGCAACAGCGTCGGCTCTCCTTCGGCCTCCACGGCGGGCACCGCCCCGGACGGCGCACGGAACACCAGCCTCGCCCCAACGGGCTCCAACTCAAGCCCCGCCAACAACGTGCCCACCCGAAACAGCCCGTCCACGACGTGCCGCACCCCGCACCGCTCACACCACGGCGTCCAATCCGCGGGCAGCAACGGACTGACCGCGGCCGACAATTCACCCTTGGTGGCCCGCTCGCCGGGAAACTCGCGGTGCAACAACTCCACCAACAGGTCCAACGGCTCCAGTTCGGGCACGGGAAACCCACCGACCCACGCGGCCAACTGCTCCGCCGTCCGCGGCCGCAACTCCCGCCGCAACACCGGCAGGTCCGCGGCCCGATGCAGGTGCGGCGCACCCCGCAGACTCAGCACTCGAACCAGTCGCTCAAGCCCGACTCCACCAAGCCCCGACCCACCGGACGCACGCCCACCGAGACCCGACCCGCTGAGGTCCGCCCCACCGAACTCCGGTCCGCCAAAGCCCCGCCCGCCTTGCCCAGGCTGACCAAGACCCAGCGCGCCGAGGTCCGACCCGCCGACATCCCGCCCACCAAACCCAGGACTACCCAAGCCGGACCGGCCGACATCCCGCCCGCCGAGTCCCGGCCCGGCGAAGTCCCGCCCACCGGGGGCAGGTCCGCTGAAATCCGGTCCGGCGAGGTTCCGCCCACCACGCTCCGACCCACCGAGGCCAGGCCCGGCGAAGTCCCGTGCGCCAAGCTCGGGCCCACCGAGGTACGCGCCACTCGGCGCAGGCCCGGCAAGGTCCGGTCTGCCCATGCCCGACCTGTCAGGCCAGGCCGACCCCAGCCCGTCGAGCCCTGGACTGCCTGGTTCCGACGTGGCAGGCCTCGGACCGTCGAGCCCCGGACCGTCCGGACCGGTCGAGCCAGGCCCGCCCGCGTTCGGCCGATCGAGCCCGAGCTCGTGCCCGCCCGTGCCGGATCGGCCGGCGCCCATCCCCGATCCGGGGAAGTACGGGCCGACGCGGACCGCGAGGCCCGCCCCGCCGGTCTTCGGCGGGCTGTCGGCGAAGCCGAGTGCCAGCACGTCGAGGGTGGCCACCGCTGCCCCGCCGTGCAGGTCCTGCGCCGCGGCGCGGTGGGCCAGCACCTCGGCGCGGGTCGCCTCCACGGGTCAGCGCGCGGCGAGCACGGCGTCGACGACCTGGTCCGGTTCGAGGTGGTCGGTCACGACCTCGATCGTCGCGACCTCCCGGTACAGCGGGAGCCGGGCGTCGAGCAGCGCCTTGAACGTCGCCCTCGGGTTGATGCCCGTGAGCAGCGGTCGGGCGCTGGACAGGCCGGTGCGCTTGACGCCCTCGGCCATGCCGACGTTGAGGAACACCACGGTGTGGCCCGCCAGCAGCTCCCTGGTCGCCGCCGACAGGATGGCGCCGCCGCCCAGCGCCAGCACACCCTCGTGGGTCTTCAGTCCGTCCGCGACGGCCTGCTCCTCCATCGCCCGGAACGCGGGCTCGCCGTCGCTGGTGAAGATGTCCGAGATCGGCTTGCCCGCGGACACCACGATGTCCTCGTCCACGTCCCGGAACGGCAGGTCGAGCCGTTCCGCGAGCAGCTGCCCGACGGTCGTCTTGCCCGCTCCGGGTGGACCGAGCACGACGTACGCGGGCGTGGTCACAGGCCCTCCCAGCGGGCTTCGAGCGCCTCCACGTAGGACGCCACGTTGCGCTTGGTCTCCGCGATGGAGTCGCCGCCGAACTTCTCCAGCGCCGCCTCGGCGAGGACCAGCGCGACGACCGACTCCAGCACGACGCCCGCGCGCGGCACCGCGCACACGTCCGAGCGCTGGTGGATCGCCACGGCCGCCTCGCCGGTGCGGACATCCACAGTGGACAGTGCTTTCGGGACGGTCGAGATCGGCTTCATCGCCACCCTGGCGCGCAGCGGCTCGCCGTTGGTGATGCCGCCCTCCAGACCGCCCGCGCGGTTGCTGCGCCGGGTCACGCCCGACGGGCCCTTGCCTCGGTCGATCTCGTCGTGCGCCTGGCTGCCCCATCGGGTGGCCGTGGTGAAGCCGTCGCCGATCTCCACGCCCTTCATCGCCTGCACGCCCATGAGCGCGGCGGCGAGCCGGGAGTCGAGCCTGCGGTCCCAGTGCACGTGCGAGCCGAGGCCCGGCGGCAGGCCGTAGGCGATGACCTCGATGACGCCGCCGACCGTGTCGCCCGCGTTCTTGACCGCCTCGACCTCCGCGACCATCGCCGCGGTGCCCTCCTCGGAGAACGCGCGGACCGGGCTCGCGTCGACCGCGGCCAGGTCGCCTGGACCGGGCACGGGCGCGTCCTCGGGCGTCCTCGCCCCGCCGATGGAGACGACGTGGCTGATGATGTCGACGTCGAACACCTGCTTGAGGAAGTTCCGGGCCACCGTGCCCAGCGCCGTGCGCGCGGCCGTCTCACGGGCGCTCGCCCGCTCCAGCACCGGACGGGCCTCGTCGAAGCCGAACTTCTGCATGCCCGGCAGGTCGGCGTGGCCGGGCCGGGGCCTGGTCAGCGCCTCGTTGCGGCCGGTCGTCTTGAGCTGGCTCGGGTCGACCGGGTCGGCCGACATGACTTTTTCCCACTTCGGCCACTCGCTGTTGCCGATGGTGACCGCGATCGGGCCGCCCTGGGTGAGGCCGTGGCGGACGCCGCCGAGGATGGTCACCTCGTCGGCCTCGAACCCCATCCGAGGACTGCGGCCGAAGCCGAGCCTCCGACGTTCCAGTTGGACGGTCAGGTCCGAGGTGGTGACCTCCACTCCCGCGACCATGCCTTCCAGCACGGCGACGAGGGCGGGTCCGTGTGACTCCCCAGCGGTGATCCAGCGCAGCACGGGACGAATCCTTTCACAGTGGGAACACCGCCAGCAGCCAGGTCGAGGCCAGCAGACCCGGCCCGTGCGGAATCCCGCCATCCGGACGAGTGAGCCCGACCAGCAGGGACAGGCCGGGAGCGAGGATGGCACCCGCCGCTAGAGCCCCGTATGAGACCGCGCCGAGCACCGCGCCCAGCGGCGCCGCGAGCTTCACGTCGCCACCGCCGAGCGAGCCGGGCGCGAGCACCCGGACGGCCAGGTGGCCGAGCCCGAAGACCAGGGCGCCCACGAGGGCCCGCAGGCCGACCTCGAGCCCCGAGGACACGAGCAGCGCCGCCACGACCGGGTAGGCGGGCAGCGTGAGCGCGTCGGGTAATCGGCGGTGGAGCAGGTCGGTGGCGGTGAGCAGGACGGCGAACCAGCCGAGCGCCAGCGTCACCGCCAGCCAGTGCGGCGGCGGGTGGCGCAGGGCGGCGACGGTCCACAACGCCGACGTCGGCACCGCGCACCACAGCCAGCGCACGTCCGCGCCTCGGCGCAACCGCTTCAGCAACCACGCGCCCGCGGCGCCGGCCAGGAATCCCAGAACAGTCCAGTGCATGGGTCCACGGTCCGGCCTCGACCCCTTGGTCCACAAGGAGGAGCACCGCCGAACGGACCGTTCACAGAGCCCCGTACGGGTGAACCTCGCGAGCGCGTTCACCGGAACGACCCGCGGAAGGGGCGGCCGACGTCACGCGGGTGCCCTTCGATGCGCCACATGGCGACGAAGGGCACCCGCGCGTGGTCAGCGCTGCCAGGAGAAGAGCTGGTCGCCCACGGCGACCGTGGAGCCCTCGGAGAGGTCCCCGAGCGCGTCCGCCGGGGCGTCCAGCGCGATGACGGGGCAGATGGGCGCGAACCCGGCCGCCTCGACCTCAGCCGGGTCCCAGCTCACGATGGCCTGCCCCGCGCGCACGGTCTCGCCCTTCACCACGTGCAGGGTGAAGCCCTCGCCCTTGCGCTTCACCGTGTCGATGCCGAGGTGCACGAGCACCCCGGCGCCGCTCTCGGTGGCCACGACGAACGCGTGCGGGTGCAGCGTCACGATCGTGCCGTCGACCGGCGACACGACGTCCGCGGCGACCCTGTCCGGTTCGACCGCGATGCCCGGTCCGACCATCGCCTGGGCGAAGACCGGGTCCGGGACCTCGGTGAGCGAGACGACCCGACCGGCGACCGGGCTGCCCACCCCGAGGGTCACAGGAGGTCCTCGATGTCGCTGGCGATCGTGTCCGCCTCGGGGCCGACGATGACCTGCACGACGTTGCCCTGCCGCATGACCCCGTGCGCCCCCAACGCCTTGAGCGCCTTCTCGTCGACGACCGACCCGTCGTTCAGCTCGCACCGCAGGCGCGTGATGCACGGCTCGATCTCGATGATGTTGGACGCCCCGCCGAGCGCGGCGAGGATCTTCTCCGCCTTCTCGTCAGCCACTTCGTGTCCTCTCTCGACTGGTGACACCGCTTGGCCACGGTCACGTAACGGCGGTTGACACCCACTCCGCACGGAGAGCATTCTCCCCGCACAAACTGGTCTAGACCGGAAAGTACCAATGAGGTCGCCGGCAAGCGAGCGCGGGGAGGTGCACATGGGCGAACGGGAGACTCCGACGAGGATCGTCGACGGTCCGAAGCCCAAGCACGCCCAACTGCGCGACATCCTGCGCCGAGTGGCGGAACAGGAACTCCAGCCGGGTTCGCCGATCCCGTCGGAACGGGATCTGGCGGAGCAGTATCGCGTGTCCCGCATCACCGTCCGCGCGGCGGTGGGTCAACTCGTCGCCGAGGGCCTGCTGACGAGAGCCAAGGGCCGCGGCACGTTCACGGCCCGCCGCAGGTTGGACGTCCAGCTGTACCTGGAGTCCTTCACCGACGACATGCGCAAGCGCGGCATGACCCCCGCCACCGAGGTGATCAGCCTCGACGAGGCGGTGCCGCCGGAGGCCGCCGCGAGCGCGCTCGACCTGAACGCACGGGAGCGCGCGTACCAACTGGTCCGCCTCCGCAGGGCCGACGGCGTCCCGCTGGCCGTCGAGCGGGGCTGGTACAACCCGAGGGTCGTGCCGGGTCTCCGCCGCCACGACCTGTCGACCTCGCTCTACACGTTGATCGCCGACACCTACGGCGTCCAGCTCGACCACGCCAAGCAGACGGTGTGGGCCGAGAGCGCCGACGCCGAGACCGCGAAGCTGCTCGGCGTCCGCAAGGGCAGCTCGCTCCTCGTCTTCCGCCGCGTCACCAGCTCGCTGGGCCGACCGGTCGAGGACATGACTTCCTGGTACCGGGGCGATCTTTACCAGGTGACGATGCAATTGGACCGGACCGTCCCGGGTTCCGGACCGCACTCCGCCAAGGGAGGTACTCGATGAGCGCCAGCGCCCCACAGGTGACCGGCGGTCGTGAGATCAAGGGACTCGCCACGCTCCAACGCTTCGGTCGCAGCCTGATGCTGCCGATCGCCGCGTTGCCTGCGGCCGGTCTCTTGTTGCGACTCGGTCAGGCCGACTTGCTCGGCAAGGACGGTCTGGGTTGGGACAAGGTGGCCGCGGTCATCGGCGCGGCAGGGGATTCCATCTTCGGAAACCTCCCCCTGCTCTTCGCCGTCGGCATCGCGATCGGCTTCGCCCGCCGCGGCGACGGCTCCACCGGTTTGGCCGCCGTCGTCGGCTACGTGGTGCTCCAGGGCGTGTTCAAGGCACTCTCGCCGCTGGTCCTCCCGCTCGCCGAGGGCGCTCTGCCCGCTGATCAGAAGTTCATCGACTACCGAGTCCTCGGCGGTATCGTCGTCGGTCTGATCACGGCGGTGCTCTGGCAGCGGTACCACCGCATCAAGCTGCCCCCGTACCTGGCCTTCTTCGGCGGTCGCCGGTTCGTGCCGATCATGGTCGCCGGCGTGATGATCATCGTCGGCGTGATCCTCGGCCTGCTCTTCCCGCTGTTCAACAGCGGCCTGACCAGCCTCGGCAACGCGATCACCGGCAGCACGATCATCGGCGCGGGCCTCTACGGCGTCGTGAACCGCCTGCTGATCCCGCTCGGCCTGCACCACATCGTCAACAACGTCGTGTGGTTCCAGTTCGGCGACTTCACCGACGCCACGGGCAAGGTCGTCCACGGCGACATCAACCGGTTCCTGGCCCACGACCCGTCCGCGGGCACGTTCCAGACCGGCTTCTTCCCGATCTTCATGTTCGCCCTGCCCGCCGCCGCGTTCGCCATCTGGCAGACCGCTCGCCCGTCGCAGAAGAAGATCATCGCGGGCATCATGGGCTCCGCGGCCCTGACGTCGTTCATCACGGGTGTGACCGAGCCGCTCGAGTTCGCGTTCATGTTCGTGGCGTGGCCGCTGTACCTGATCCACGCGGTCCTGACCGGCACCTCGCTGGCCGTCGCCAACGCGCTGGGCATCCACGACGGCTTCTCGTTCTCGGCCGGTGCGATCGACTTCATCCTGAACTGGAACATCGCCACCAAGCCGTACCTGCTGATCGTGCTCGGCCTGGTCTACGCGGTGATCTACTACTTCCTGTTCCGGTTCGTCATCACCAAGTGGAACCTGAACACCCCCGGCCGCGAGGACGACGAGGACCCGGAGGCCGACCCCAGCGTCGTCACCGCTTCCGAGACCTCCACGACCTCCGGCAAGCCGCTGAGGGACTGACTCCCCTCGGGGAGCACCAAGGAAAGGACGGATCATGCCTGAGCGACGGGTCACCGTGGCGAGCAAGGTCGGGCTCCACGCCCGACCGGCGGCACTGCTGGCGAAGGCCGCCGCCGGTCAACCGGTCAAGGTCACCATCCGCAAGGACGACGGCCAGCCGGTGGAGGCCGCGAGCGTGCTCGGCCTGATGACGCTCGGCGCGATGCACGGCGACGAAGTGGTGCTGTCCGCGGACGGCGAAGGCGCGGACTCCGCGCTGGAGGCCATCGCGGAGATCATCGCCACGGATCTCGACGAGGGCTGATTCGCCCGAGCCGCACCAGGGGGAGAGGCCGTGAGTCCAGGTCGGTCGCCCGGCCACAGTCGCGGTCGCGGGGGGCGCGCGG
>NZ_JBHYHC010000223.1:0-9018 GCF_042738955.1 Umezawaea sp. NPDC059074 | reverse complement strand
AACAGGGGCAGGACGATCGCCACGTAGGCCACCCAGGCGACGGCCTGGAGGACGGTGGTCTGCTGGGAGTAGTTGAAGATCCCCTTGAGCAGCGCCCCGTACCAGGAGGCCTCGGGAACGGTGCTGGTGAGGTCGAAGGCCAGCGTGTGCAGGCCGGGTAGGACGGCGGCCTCCTGGAGGTCGTGCAGCCCGTAGCCGAGCACCCCGGCGGCGACGAACACCAGCAGCGCGCCGGTCCAGGTGAAGAACTTGCCGAGGTCGAAGCGGATCGCGCCGCGGTAGAGCAGCCACGCCAGCGCCACGGCGATCGCGATGCCGACCAGGAACCCGATCAGCGGTTCGGTCGTGCCCACCCCGGCGCTCTGCACGCTGGAGTAGAAGAACACCGCGGTCTCCAGGCCCTCACGGCCGACGGACACGAACGACACGACGACGACCGCGAACGGGCCGATGTCCAGCGCCTTTTCCATCTTCCCGCGCAGCTCGGCGGCGATCGTGCGAGCCGCCTTGCGCATCCAGAAGATCATCCCGGTGACGAACACGACCGCGAGGATCGACATCCCGCCGCCGAAGACCTCCTTCTGCTGGAACGTCATCGTGGTCGTGGTGAACGTGATCACCGCGCCGACCGCGACGGACAGCACCACGGCGATGCCGACGCCGATCCACACGAAGGGCAGCGAGGCCCGGCGGTCCGTGCGGACCAGGAAGGCGATCAGGATGCTCACGACGAGCGCGGCCTCCAGGCCCTCCCGGAGCCCGATGAGCCCGTTGTTGACGAGCACGCTGTCCTCACCCCCTGCCGGACCGCTTAGGTCAGGCTTGCCTCAGTAATCTTCTACAGGACTGTAGAAGTAACCGGCGGGGTCCTGTCAAGCGGGAGTGGGCCAGTCGTCACGCGCGAGGGGTGTCGCGGTCGGCGTGCGCGGCGGCCGCCGCCCGTGCCGCGTCGACGTCACCGCTCTCGATCGCCTCGAAGATCCGCAGGTGACCGGCGTCGCGCCGGTCGGCCGACTCGGGGTCGAGCCGGGCGTAGCGCAGCGCGGACACCGCGCACAGGTGCACCTCCGCCAGTGTCGGGTTGCGCGCCGCGGCGAAGACGACGGTGTGGAACACGTCCAGCGAGACGTCCGTCCGCCCGGTCGCGGCGTGGAAGGACGAGGTCCAACACCGGTCCTGCGGGCTGACGAGCGCGGCTCGCAGCACCGCGAGGTGCTCGTCGGTGCGCTGGGCGGCGGCCAGTCCCGCGGCTTCGACCTCCAGGGCCCGCCGCAGGGCGAGGGTCTGCTCCGCAGGTCGTCTGCGCAGGTCGTCGCCGAGCACGGCCGTGACGGCGCTGCGGGCCCGGACGTACGTCCCCCGCCCCTGGGCGCTCTCGAGGACGCCGTTGTTGAACATGATCTTGAGCGCTTGGCGGAGCATGGTGTGCCCGACGCCCAGCGTCCGCACCAGGTCGTCCTGGTTGGGGATCCGCGAGTCCACCGGCCACTCGCCGGTCTCGACCCGCTGCGTGAGCCAGTCGACGACCTCGTCGAGGGGCATGCGTCTCGGCGGCATGGGTCCGGTGTCCTTCTCGCCCGCGAAGGTCGGCTCGGCAGGCGCCGACGACGTTTTACAAAACTGTAGAAGGTCGCGGTGGAGACCTGTCAAGCGAGCCGGTCAGTCGTCGAGCTTGCCGAGCAGTTCCCGCAGGGTCCGCTCGTCGTCCTCGCCCAGCGCGTCGACGAACCGGGTCAGCACGGACGTCCGGTTCGGCTCGTTCTCCAGCAGCCTGCCCATCCGCCACGCGGTCAGCGCGGACGGGTCCGCGGTCGCGGAGTAGCGGTAGGCGCGGCCGTCGCGGACGCGCGCGGCCATGCCCTTCTCGTGCAGGCGGGTCAGGGTGGTCACGACCGTGCTGTAGGAGAGGACGCCCGCCGGGTCCAGCCGTTCCCGGACCTCGGCCGGGGTCAGCGCCGCGTCCGCGTCGCCGAGGACGCGCAGGACCTCGGCCGCCAAGGTGCCCGGCAGGCGTCGAGGGGGCGGGTCTCCCGGCTTCGCGGTCACGGGCGGAATGCTACAGACGGGTGTTCCCGCTGGTCCGGCCGCCACCGGTCGGCCGTGGCAGACTTCGGTGTCGATACCGGGAGGGCGCGCATGTTCGACCACTTCGCGTGGTCCGTCCTGGCAACGCCGGTCCTGGTGCTGCTGGGCACGGTGCTGCTGGCCGACCGGCTGCGCCCCGACCTGGCGCTGCGCGTGCTCGCCTGGTCGGCGGTCGTGGCCGCCACGGCGAGCACCGCCAACCTCGTCGTGTTCGGGCTCAAGGCGCTCGCCGAACTGCCGCCCGTCGCCGCGCTGGGCGACTGGTCGTCCGCCGCCGTGGTCGCCGACACCGCGTCCGCGCCGTGGGTCTCGCGGCTGTCGCTGGTGTGGGCGGTGACGGTCGGAGTGCTCGTCACGGCCCAGTGGGTCCGCCGCCGTCGGGTCGTGCGGGCGACCCGCGCCGAGGTCGACTGGCTGCGCCCGCGCGGGGAGGTGGTGACGATCGCCGACGAGCGGGTCGACGCGTTCGCCCTGCCGGGCAGGCCCGGCCGCATCGTGCTGACGACCGGGATCCTCGACGTCCTCGACGACCGCCAGCGCGCCGCCGTCATCGCCCACGAGCGCGCCCACCTCGCGGGTGCCCACCACCGCCTGCTCTGGCTCACCCGGCTCGCCGCCACCGCCCACCCGCTGCTGTGGCCGGTCGCCCACCGCGTGGCCTACCTCGTCGAGCGCGCCGCCGACGAGGCCGCGGCCGCCGAACTCGGCGACCGCCGCGACGTCGCCCGCGCGATCGGGGTCGTCGCGCTCGCCGCGTCGGCCCGTGTCGTGGCGGCCCGCGCCTCCGGTCTGCCCTCGGCGCTCGGCACCACGCCGGGCGCGGTGCCCCGCCGGGTCACGGCGCTCATGGCCCCGCAGGAGCGCAGGCGGTGGCCGGTCGCCGTTCCCGTCCTGCTGGCGGCGGCGACCGTCGTGTGGACGGTCGAGTGCGTGTACGACTTCCAGCAGTTGCTGGCGTTGGCTTCACTGCGCTGACTCGCGGCGATTTCGCCTGTTGTAGATAACTTTTCGGCGTTGCGCCGTTCGCGCCGCCATAGGAGAAGCTGATCTTCGCTGGTGGGGCGACGGCCCTCGGCACGGGGGCGGATTCGGGCGTCGCAAGGGGATTGTTGGGTGTTGATCTCGTTGCTAGGGTGCCGAAATCGCTGGCCCGGATGGAGGAAGTCGATGACTCTTGCCCACGACGATCCGTACGTGGGGAGGCTCTTCGAGGAGATCGCGACACTCGTGGTCGACGGTCGGGGCGACCCCGCCGCCGTCCACGAGCAGCTCCTCGAACTGGCCGTCGCCAACTCCCCGGAGGTGGCGCGGTACTGGAAGCAGGTCGGCGCCGGGGTGGGGGTCCCGGACACCGCGTACAAGGACGGCGGCCCGCACCTGTTCCCGGACGAGCCGGTGGTGAGGGAGTTCCGCACCAGCGGCACGTCCGGCAGCGTCCGCGGTACCGTGCGCTACACCAAGCTGGGCTTGGAGTTGAAGCGGATCGCGATCGTCACCAGCGCCCAGAGGCTGTTGTTCCCGGACGGCACGCGCCCCGCCGTGGTGCGCTTCGCGCCGACCGAGCAGGCCGCGCCGGACATGGCGATCGCGTTCGACATGGCCCGCATCGCCGAGGCCTGCGGCGACCCCCGGCTGAGCGTGTCCGTGGCGGGACCCTCCGGTGTGGACTTCGACGCGCTGGAGTCCAGCCTGGACACCGCCGTCGCCGAGGGGCTGCCGGTCGTGATGATCGGCGCGACCTTCGCCTTCGTCAACGTCTGCGACGCGCTGCTCGCCCGTGGCCGCAGCTGGGTGCTGCCGCCCGGCTCGCGCGCCTACGACGGCGGCGGGTTCAAGGGCCGGTCCAGGGTGATGCGGGTCGACGACCTGCGCGCCACGCTGAAGCGCGTCTTCGGCATCGCCGACGGCGGCTTCGGCAACCTCTTCGGCATGACCGAGCTGGCCAACCAGGTGTTCGACGGCTCGGACACGCCGGTCGGCCCGCTCGGCGAACGCCCCAAGACGCGGCACGTCTGGGGCGGGCCGCGGCTGCGCGACCCGCACACCCGCGAGATCGTGACCGAGGGCCGCGGCCTGGTGGAGATCGCCGACCTGTGCCTGATCGACCGCCCGCACGTGCTGCTGACCGGTGACGTCGGCATCGCCCACCCGGACGGCGTCGCCATCGCGGGCCGGGTCGCGGGCACCGCGAGCCGCGGCTGCTCCCTTTCGCTCGACGAGATGACCGGAGGACGGTGAACACCGTGGCGGAGCAGTCCGTGTCGTGGATTCCGAGTTGGGTGGACGGCGCCTCGCTGGTGCCGTTCACGCTGCGGTCCGGTGACCACGAGTGGCGTGGCGCGCGGCCCGGCGACCTCGACTGGCCCGCGGTCGCCGAGGGCCTCCGGGTGGCTCAGGAGGCGTTGCGGGACATCCCGGTGCGCCGGATCGTCGAGGCCGTCGACACCGTCGCCGAGCTGTGGGCGAAGCGGGACTTCCCGCCGCGCCAACGGGTCGTGCGCGACGCCGCGGTCGTGACCGGCATGTCCGAGGAGACGATCAACCGGTCGCTGGACGGCGAGCTGGGCACCCTGCGGGCCGAGTCGCTGCTCGCCGCGCTGGAGCGGGAACTGGGCGATCCCGAGGTGCTGGACGGGTTCCGGCCGGACGCGCGCCTGGGCGGCAGCACCAGGGCCATCGGTCCGCGCACGGTGCTTACGGTGTTCTCCGGCAACGCGCCCGGCCTGCCCGCGCGGACGCTGGTGCGCGCGCTGCTGGTGAAGGCGACCATGATCGCCAAGATCCCGGCGAGGGAACCCGCCTTCACCGCCGCGTTCCTGCGCACGCTGCACGAGGTGGAGCCGGTGCTCGCGGACTCGGTGCTGGCGACCTACTGGGACCGCGACGACGAGGCGACGATGGCCGCCGCGCTGGAGCACGCGGACGCGGTCGTCGCCTTCGGCGGCGACGAGGCGTGCGCGGCCATCCGGGCGAAGGTCGGGCCGCACCAGCTCTACGAGGAGCACGCGCACAAGCTGTCGTTCGGCGTGGTGTCGGAGGACTACGTGGCGCGGCACGGGGTCGCGGAGGTGGCGCGGCGGATCGCCGTGGACTGCAGCGACCTCGACCAGCAGGCCTGCCTGTCGCCACAGGTGTACCTGGTCGAGGCCGGGCAGGCCCGCGCGGTGGCCGAGCAGGTGGCCGTCGCGATGCGCCTGGCGGCCGACGACTGCCCGCCGGGCGTGATCGACGCCGAGGGCGCGACGGTGTTGCAGCACCGCCGCCTCGTGGCCGAGTGGCGGGCCGCCAGCACGACGTCCGGTGAGGTCTGGTCGTCGGACGGTCTGGAGTGGACGGTCGTGCTGGACGACACCCTGCTGCCGTTGAGCGGCGCGGGGAACCGGGTCGCGCGCATCGTCGCGATTCCCGGCCTGGCCGACGTCGCGGAGGTCGTGCGGCCGTATGCGCGGCACCTCCAGAACGTGGCGCTGGGAGCCGTCGGCGAGGAGTTCCGGCGCACGGCGGAGGACCTGGCCCGGCTGGGCGTGAGCCGGGTGACGGCGCCGGGGGAGATGACCAGGGTGAGCATGGCGTGGCGGCACGACGGGCAGCCGCGGATCTCGGGCCTGGTCAGGTGGTGCGACGTGGAGCAGCACCCGGAGGCGGCGGGCTGACGGCGGGCTCCGCGGGGCGGCGGAACAGCGGCGGCAGGAACCGCAGCATCAGGACCGACCACGTCAGGTGGGTGATGAGCGGGGCCTGGATGCCGCCCGTCGCCCGGCGTTGCAGGCCGAACAGCACGCCCATCACCCCGGACGCCAGCACCAGCGACGGGTTGCGCGTGGCGGTGGTCGCCAGCACGTACACCGCCGTGGACGCCACGACGGGACGGTCGCGGCCCGCCGCCGCGTACAGCGCGCCGCGGAAGAAGACCTCCTCGGCCGCGCCGTTGAGCAGCGTCGTGGCCAGCACCGGGGCCGTCGAGCCGCGATCGGCGTAGCGCAGCACCCGCGAGATGGCCCGGTCCAGGAACGGCACGTGCCTGCACACCAGCGCGCAGCCGTAGAACACGCCGAACGCGCCGACGCCGACCAGCGCGGGCGTCACGACGGGGCGGCGAAGCGTGTCGCGGTAGCGCGTCCGGCCCAGGTGCAGCGGGCCGGACGCCAGGCCGCCGACCACCCACGTGGCCGCGGTCGCCGCGGTCAGGCCGTAGAACCGGGTCGAGTCCGGCGTGGACCTCAGCGACGCGCCGAGCAGCCCGGCCCCCGCCAACGACGTCACCGCGACCACTCGACGGCGTCGGTGGAACGCCTCGTCGGACTCGGTGTGCTCGCGCGGCACCTTCTCGGCGAGCCAGGCGGGCGCGCGCGCCACCAGCCGCTCCCGCCACGTGCGGCTCATCGGCGCCCGGCCTTCGCCCGTTCACCGAGGGCGGTGAGGACGGCGTCGTCGAAGTCCGACGGCGGGAACGGGACCAGCGAGCGGATCGAGTCGTCGCGCACCACGACCTCGTTGGCCATCGAGTCGATCAGCGACCGGCCGGTCCGCACGTCCACGTCGGTGACCAGCGCCAGCCACCGCGAGGACAGGCCGGGAGTGAGCAGCGGCACGGGCACGACCGGCACCCTACGGCCTTCGATCGCGGCGACCCGGCGCATCATCTCCACGTACTCCAGGACCTCCGATCCGCCGATGTCGAACGCGCGCCCCTCGGTCTCGGGCACGGCCAGCACCCCCACGAGGTACCGCACGACGTCGGCGACGGCGATCGGCTGGCAGCGGGTCCGCACCCAGCGCGGCGCGACCATCGCGGGCAGGTGCTCCACGAGTTGGCGGGTGATCTCCCACGAGATCCCGCCGTGCCCGATGACGATCCCGGCGCGCAGCGTCGTGACCGGCACACCCGTCCCGGCCAGCAGCGACTCCACCTCCCGGCGGCTGCGCAGGTGCTCGGACAGGTCGTCGGAGTCGTCACCGAGCCCGCCGAGGTAGACGATCCGCCGCGTCCCGGAGTCGGCGGCGGCCTTGGCGAACGTCCGCGCGGCCTCCGCGTCGCGGTCGGCGAAGCTCGGGTCGTCCAGCGAGTGCACCAGGTAGTAGGCGACCTCGCACCCCTCCAGCGCGTCGACCAGCGACGCCGGGTCGTGCACGTCACCGCGGACGGCCGTCCCGGCGCCGTCGTAGTCCTCCGGGTGGCGCGTCATGGCGCGCACGTCGTGCCCCTCCTCCACGAGGACGGGGCAGAGCCTGCCACCGATGAAACCCGACGCTCCGGTCACGAGTACCCGCACGCCCACCACCCTGTCGCACCGGGCCGGGTTCCGCTGATCGGCCGCGTAGGAGCTTGGACACCTCACCCGCCGTGCCCAACGCCGCCCCACACCGGGGGTCAACGGTCAACGGACAACACCGGACAGACGAGCGGGCACACGTGGACGGCGGGAGTTCGCGGCTGGTTCGCTGATCGAGTTGACCCTGCCAACCCCAGTCGACGGGAGTTGATCAACGGTGTCCAGAGTTCGTCGGATAGGCGCGCTCGTGGCCGCGGTCGCGCTGATGACCAGCGGGACCACGGTCACGGCGGCGACCGCGTTCGCGAAGAGCGGGCCGGTCTCCGTGGCGTACGTCGAGGTGAACAACAACAGCATGTCGAACGTGGGCAAGTACGCGCTCGCGAACGGCAGCGGCAACGTCTTCGACATCGGTGTCATCTTCGCCGCCAACATCAACTACAACGCCACCACGAAGTCGGCCTACCTGTACTTCAACCCGAACGTGCAGCGCGTGCTCGACAACGCGGCCACCGAGATCCGGCCCCTGCAGGCCAAGGGGATCAAGGTGACGCTGTCGGTCCTGGGCAACCACGAGGGCGCGGGTTTCGCCAACTTCCCGACCAAGCAGTCCGCCGAGGCGTTCGCGAAGCAGCTGTCCGACACCGTGACCCGCTACGGCCTGGACGGCATCGACTTCGACGACGAGTACTCGGAGTACGGCAAGAACGGCACCGGCCAGCCGAACGCCAGCTCGTTCGTCTACCTGGTCACGGCGTTGCGCTCGTTGATGCCCAGCAAGCTCATCACGCTCTACAACATCGGCCCGGCGGCGACGCGCCTGTCGTACGGGGGAGTCGACATCACGTCGAAGTTCAACTACGCCTGGAACCCCTACTACGGCACGTGGAGCCCGCCCGGCATGGCGCTGCCCAAGTCCAGGCTCTCGCCCGCCGCCGTGCAGATCAGCGCGACGTCCTCCAGCACCGCCGCCAGCCTCGCGCGGCGGACGGTCAGCGAGGGTTACGGCGTCTACCTGACCTACAACCTCGGAGCCCCGGACGTGCACACCTACATCTCCGCTTTCACCAGGGAGCTGTACGGCACGGACGCCCGGTACACGGGGTAGTGGTGGCCTGAGGCGGCCGAACGGACCATCCTGTCCGGGTGACGAGTGAAACCACGCCCGAGAACGCGGACACGGCGGCCGGTGGAGAGGATCCGCCGGACGCCGTGCTGTGGGACCGGGGTGACCGGGAGTCGTTCGGCGTGTTCTTCGACCGGCACGTCGAGGCCGTGTGGAACCACGCCTACCGGCTGACGGCGTCGCGCGAGGAGGCGGACGCCGTCACGTCGGCGACGTTCCCGGCCGCGTGGCGCAAGCGCGCCGGGACACCGCTGGTCGCGACCCTGCCGCTGCTGTTCGCGACGGCCGGGGACGTCGTGCGGACCACGCGTCCCCGGCCGTCGCGCGCGACCCCGCCGCCGGTCGACGAGGACGCCGAGGTGGTGGTGCGCCGGATCGAGGACGACTCCCGGCTGGGCGAGGCGGTCGACGTCGTGCGGCGGTTGCCGCGGGCCGACCGCGAGAGCGCGGAACTGGTCCTGCTGGGCGGCCTGCCGGTCGCCGACGTCGCCGCGCACCTGGGCGTCGCCGAGGCGACCGTGCACGCGAGCCTCG
>NZ_JBHYHC010000222.1:0-9122 GCF_042738955.1 Umezawaea sp. NPDC059074 | reverse complement strand
CGCGCCGCCCCCGCCGCGCGGGCGCGGTGGCGTTCCTGCGCGGCGGCACCCGCGACGCGCTCCTCGCGCTGCGCGGCGAACCCGGTGTCCTCGTGGGACTGGGCCCGGCGCTGGCGCCGGGCCTGCCCGCGATGCCGCCGTTCCCCGGCGAGGTCCTGCTGCCCGAGCGCGCGAACCCGGACGCGCTCCTCCAGGTCGAGGGCGACGACGCCACCGACTGCGCCGCCCGGCTGGACGCGCTGCTGGCGCGTGTCCCCGCCAGGGTCTCCTGGCGCACAGCGGTGGCGCGCGACACCGTCGACCAGGCCGACTCGCCCCCGTTGCAGCGCAACCCCTTCGGGTTCGTCGAGGGGCAGACCAACACCTCCGACGTCCTGCTCCCGGACGGCAGCTCCCTGCTCGCCGTCCGGGTGATCCGCCTCGCCCACCCGCTCTGGGACGCCGACACCCCGGAGATCCGCGCCCGCGTCATCGGCCGCCACCCCGACGGCACCTGGCTCGACGGCACCCCGCCCGCGGGCGTCCCGGACTACGCCGCCGACCCGGACGGCGCCACCACCGCCCTGGACTCCCACGTCCGCACGATGAACCCGCGCACGCCCGGCGTCGCGGCCCCCGCGATGCTCCGCCGCTCCTGGGTGCACGAGGGCGGTGGCGACGACCGGGGCGTGGTGTTCATGGCGTTCCAGAAGGACTTCGCCACCGGTTTCGCCCGTGCCCAGGAGCGCCTCACGGCCGACGCGCTGCACCCGTACCTGCTGGCCGTCGGCGGCGGCTACTTCTCCGTCCCCGCCTGACCGGCGCGGGTCACCGCGCGAGGCCCTGCCGGAACGCGAAGACGGCGGCCTGGGTGCGGTCGCGGAGTTCGAGCTTGCCCAGCACCCGTGCGACGTGCGCCTTCACGGTGTACTCGGAGACGAACAGGTCGCGGGCGATCTCGGCGTTGGACTTGCCGGTGGCCATCTCGACGAGGACCTCCCGTTCGCGGTCGGTCAACCGGTCGACCCTCGGGTCGGTGGCGGGGGAGTCGCCGGTCGGCAGCTGTTCGGCGAAGGTCTCCAGCAGCCGCCGGGTCACCCGCGGCGCGACCACCGCGTCACCGCGGGCGATGGTGCGGATCGCGTCGACCAGGTGCCGGGGGTCCGAGGTCTTGAGCAGGAACCCGCTGGCACCCGCCTGGAGCGCGGCGAAGGCGTACTCGTCCAGGTCGAACGTGGTCAGCGCCAGCACCCGACTGGGCCACCCGGACGCGACGATCCGCCGCGTCGCCTGCACGCCGTCGGTCCCCGGCATCCGCATGTCCATGACCACGACGTCGGGCCGCAGCCGCCCGACGACCTCGACGGCCTCCTCGCCGTCACCCGCCTGGCCGACCACCTCGATGTCGTCGCTGCCGTCCAGGACCATGCCCAGGCCCAGCCGGACGAGCGGTTCGTCGTCGACGAGCACCACCGTGGTCATGCCGGACTCCCCACGTGCGGCGCGGTCAGCGGGAGGTGCGCGGTGACCCGCCACCCGGACGGGTCGTCGGGACCGGCGGTGATCGTCCCGCCGTGGGCGAGCACCCGTTCGCGCATGCCGATGAGCCCGTGACCGGCACCGGTCGGAGCCGCGCCGCGGGACACCCCGTCGTCGACGACGTCGAGGACGAGCTGGTCGGTCGACCACCGGAGCGTCACGGTGGCGGACCGCGCGTCGCGGGCGTGGCGCAGGCTGTTGCTCAGCGCCTCCTGGACCAGGCGGTAGGCCGTCAACGACGTGCCGCCACCGACCGGGCGAGTCTCCCCGCGTCGGAGCAGTGCGACGTCCAGACCGGCGGCCCGGACCTGCTCGACCAGGCCGGGCAGCTGCTCGATCCCCGGTGCGGGCGGCCGGGTGGGCTCGTCGCGTTCACCGGGGTCCCGCAGGACGCCGAGCAGGGCGTGCATCTCCTCCATCGCCTCCCGTCCCGTGCCCGCGATGGCCTCGACCGCGGTGAGCGCGGCGGGCGGCTTGGCGTTGCGGCGCAACGCGACCGCGGCGCCGTCGGCCAGGTTGGTCATCACGGCGATGTTGTGCGAGACGATGTCGTGCACCTCGCGGGCGATGTGCCGCCGCTCCTCCGCCACGGCGGCACGGGCGAGCGCGTCCCTGGTGCGCTCCGCGGTCTCCGCGCGCTCCCGCAGCCCCGCCAGCACGGCACGGCGGCCCCGGCGGTTGCGCCCCAGCAGCACGGCGGCCCCGGTCAGCGCCACCAGCGCGTACACCGGCCTGCTGGCGCCCGGAGCGGGCGACATGGGCGTCAGCACGGTGGCGGCGTCGAACAGCACGCACAGCGCGGCCGCCGGGACGACGACCCGGTCCGGTTCGTGGTCCACGACGGTCACCAGGCAGAGGGTGAGCACCAGCACCGGCACGACGAGTTCGTGACCGCTGAGCCCGAGGACCGCGAAGGCGGCGACCGTGCACGCGGCCGTGCCGAGGAACGCGGCGACCGGGCGGCGGTGCCGCCCGAGAGCGGGCAGCAGGGGGACGGCCACCACCAGCACGACCAGCCAGAGCGGAGAGGTGGTCCCGGCGTCGCGCAGCACCAGGAGGCCCAGCAGCGCCACGACGAGCACCGGCCAGACGTCCCGGAAGACCCCTCTCACCGTGCCGACCTGCTCGTGCTGGTGCCACCGGGACGACCGGACGGGTGGTTCCACACTGGACGACACCTCCCCAGGATGCCCTCCGCGCGTCCGCCACGCATCGGCCGCCGGACCGATGCCCGGCGACCGCCGTCTAGTTCTTGAGGACTACGCGCTGTCGAAAGTTGACGACAGCGCACCAGGACTTCCGTGTTGCGGAGCGTTCGCCACGGTGTTCGGGACGGCGTGGACGTAGCTCGCGCGGACTAGCGGACGGGTGTCGGAAAGCCGCCTGACGAGCGATGCCGTCCGTTGTGGAGGGAGACAGGCTGGGCACCATGTCCCGCCTTCCCGTTCCACCGCCCGCCGTCCGCCCCTCCCGTCCCGTTCGCACGGAGGTCTGAGCGTCGTGGCACGCCTGCTCTTCCGCGTCGGCGCCGCCGCTTACCGGCGCTCGGCCCTGTTCATCCTCGCCTGGCTGGTGGTGCTCGTCGGCGCGGGTGTCGGCGCGAGCCAACTGGCGGGCACCACCGTGAACACGTTCTCGCTGCCCGGCCAGGAGTCGGTCGAGGCGATGGACCTCATCAAGCGCGAGTTCGGCGGGGGCGGCGGCGACACCGCGTCCGCGCGGGTCGTCGTCAAGGCCCCGGAGGGGCAGACGCTGACCACCGCGGCCAACACCGCCGCCGTCGGCGACCTCGTCGCCAGGCTGGCCGGGCTCGACGGGGTCGCGTCGGCGACCAACCCGCTCCAGCCGACGCCCACCGCCCTGTCGCCGGACCTGACCACCGCCTACAGCACCGTCACCTACAAGAGCAGCGCCTTCGACCTCACCGACGCCCAGCACGACGCCCTCGCGGACGCCGTCGCCGCGGCCCGGACCGGCGGGCTCACCGTCGAGGCGTCCGGGGACGCGGTCCGGGTGGGGGAGGGCGGGGCGCACTCCGCCGAACTCATCGGCGTGCTCGTGGCACTGGTCGTGCTGGCCGTGACCTACGGCGCGCTCGCGATCGCCGGGATGAACCTGCTGACCGCGCTGGTCGGCGTCGGGGTCGGCGTGTGCGGCATCCAGATCGCCACCGGCTTCGTCGACCTGACCGCGTCCACGCCGCTGCTCGCCACGATGCTGGGTCTGGCGGTCGGCATCGACTACGCCCTGTTCATCGTCAGCCGCTTCCGCCACGAACTGCGCCGCGGCCAGGACGTCGAGACCGCCGTCGCCACCTCGGTCGGCACCGCGGGCGCCGCCGTCGTCACCGCCGGTCTCACCGTCGTCATCGCCCTGGTCGGCCTGTTCGTCACCGGGATCCCGTTCCTCACGCAGATGGGTGTCGCCGGTGCCTTCACCATCGTCATCGCCGTCCTCATCGCCACCACGCTCGTCCCCGCGGTGCTGGCACGCCTCGGCCGCCGGGCTCTTCCCCGAAAGGAACGCGGCGCGGCCGTCGGCGCACCGGCTCCCGAGCACCGGGACAGGGGCTTCTTCCGCGGCTGGATCGACGGGGTCACCCGCCGACGGGTGGTCGCACTGGTGGTGACCACGGCGGCGCTCGGCGCGTTGAGCATCCCGCTGTTCTCCCTGCGGACCACCCTCGCCCCCACGCCCACCGCGAGCACGACCCAGGGCCGGGCCGACCACCTGCTCGCCGACGCCTTCGGGGCGGGCTTCACCGGCCCGCTCACCGTGTTCTTCGACGGCGCGGGCGCTCCGCAGGCCGCCGCCGACGCCAAGGCTCCACTGGCCGCCCTGCCGGACGTCGCGGCCGTCACCGACCCCGTGCCCAACGCCGACGGCACCGCCGCGCTGCTCACCGTCATCCCCACGTCCGGCCCGGCCAGCGCCGCAACCGAGCAGGTGGTCCACGACATCCGCGACCACCTGCGCGGCGACGGCCCCCGCGCCTACGTCACCGGGCAGACCGCCGTCAGCGTCGATGTGGCCAGCACCGTCAACGCCGCCCTACCGGGTTACCTGGCGCTCGTCGTCGGCCTGGCGTTCGTGCTGCTGGTCCTGGTGTTCCGGTCCCTGCTCGTGCCTCTGGTGGGTGTGCTGGGCTTCCTGCTCACCATCGGCTCGGCGCTCGGCTCGTCCGTGGCGATCTTCCAGTGGGGCTGGCTCGGCGGCCTGTTCGGCGTCGACGACCCCGGCCCGCTGATCAGCCTCACGCCGATCCTCGTCGTCGGCATCCTGTTCGGCCTGGCCATGGACTACCAGGTCTTCCTGGTCTCCCGGATGCACGAGGCCCACGGCAAGGGCGACCCGAACACCACGGCGATCCGCACGGGCTTCCGCCAAGCGGCCCCGGTCGTGGTCGCGGCGGCGGCCATCATGTTCGCGGTCTTCGCGGGCTTCTTCCCCGGAGCGGACGCGACGATGATGTCGATCGCCTTCGCCCTGGCCGCGGGCATCCTCGTGGACGCCTTCGTGGTCCGCATGGTCCTCGTCCCGGCGGCCATGGCCCTGCTCGGCGAACGCGCCTGGTGGCTGCCGAAGTGGCTGCACTGGCTTCCCCGGCTCGACGTGGAGGGCACCACCCTCCAGCCGCGGCAACCCGACCACGAGCAGCCCCCGGCGGTCGCCGTCCGCTGAACCCGACCGCCGACCACCGCGGAACTCGGCCCGGCCCGCCTCATCACCGCGGGTGGCGACCCGGCCCGCACACCGGTCGGTCGGGGACTACTCGAACACCCCGTAGCCCTCGACGGCGTGGGCGCGGACGCCGTCCATGTCGAGTTCCACGCCGATGCCGGGGGTGTCGGGCAGGGTGATGTAGCCGTCCTTGACGATCGAGCCGCTGCCGTCGGGGGCGTGGACGTAGCTGTCCCACACCGCTCGTTCGTCGAGGGCGTGCCACTCCTGGACCAGGAAGTTGGGGATCGACGCGCACTGGTGCGACGTCGCCATCGTGCCCAGTGGCGTCGACACCAGGTGCGGTGCGAACGGTATGTAGTGGAGTTCGGCGAGGTTGGCGATCTTCTTGGCCTCGGCCAACCCGCCGCACTTCGGCACGTCCGGTTCGATGACGTCCACCGCGCCGCGTTCGAGCAGCTCGCGGAATCCCCAACGCAGGTAAAGGTTCTCGCCCGCGCAGATCGGCGTGCGGGTCTGCTCCCGCACCCGCACCAGCGCGTCGATGTTCTCCGCGGGCAGCGGTTCCTCCAGCCACATCAGGTGGAACGGTTCGAGTTCCCTCGCGACGCGGCACGCGCTCGGCAGGTCGTACCGGGCGTGCAGGTCGATGGCCAGGTCGACGTCCGGGCCGATCGCCTCCCGGACGGCCGCCACGCGCTCGACCATCGACCGCAGCTCCGCGGCGTTGACGGTGTGGTTGAAGTCGTCGAACTTGGCCGGGTGGTGGAGGTCGTCGATGTCGAACTTGAGGGCGGTGAAGCCCTCGGCGACCATCCGCTGGGCCCGGTCGACGCACCCGGAGATCGAGCCCGCCGGGTCGTCGCCGTCGCCGCAGTCGGCGTAGAGGCGGATCCGGTCGCGGAACTTCCCGCCGAGCAGCCGGTAGACGGGCTGGCCCGCGGCCTTGCCCGCGAGGTCCCACAGCGCCAGCTCGATCCCGGACAGGGCGATCACGAACACCCCGGCCTGCGGACCCGCGAAGACCTTGTTGCGGCGCAGCTTCTCCCAGCACCGCTCGACGTTGCGCGGGTCCTCGCCGATCAGCAGGGGGGTGAGGAACTCGATCATCCCGACGACGGCTCCCGCGCCCGCGTCGGGGTTGGCCTCGCCGAACCCGCTGAGGCCCTCGTCGGTGTCGATCCGAACCAGGGTGGCCTGACCGTGGTAGGCGACCACCGCCGTTGTCACGTTCACGATCCGCATTGCTCTCCCGCCGCCGGGTTGCGCACTTTCACGGACTGTCGCGATGCCCAGCTTGTCCGATAAGCTGATGACATGCAAAGGAGACAAGAGTCTCCGGACGCTGTCAAGGTCCGGACCCTCCCGGTGCAGGTGGCCGCCCACCTGACCCGGCGCATCGTCGCGGGCGGGTGGGAGGACGGTCCGGTCCCGTCCGAGCTGGACATCTCCCAGGAGTTCGGGGTGTCCCGCGTGGTGGCGCGGGAGACGCTGAAGATCCTGGCCTCGCTGGACATCGTCGACGTCGCGCAGGGCCGCCGCGTCGTGGTCCGCCCCCGCGCGGAGTGGGACTACCTGAGCCCGCTGCTGGTGGAGTGGCTGCCGACGGAGATCGTCACCGAGCTGCTCCAGGAGCTGCACCAGATGCGCGTGCTGCTCGAACCCGAACTCGCCGCGATGGCCGCGGCGAGCGTCACCGACGAGACGCTGGAGCGGCTGCGGGGCGAACTCGAGCGCATGGCGGCGCTGGAGGCGGACCCCGACGCCTACCTCGAGGTCGACCACGAGTTCCACATGGAGATCTGCCGGGCGGCGGACAACCGCATACTCGACCGGATCATGTACTCCGCCCGCTGGCTCGGCACCGCCAGCCGCCGCATCACCAACGAGGCGCCCGCCGCGCTGCGCAAGGCCACCCACGACCACACGGAGATCTACCAGGCGCTGGTGGCGCGCGACCCGGAAGCCGCCCGCGCGGCGATGCGCACGCACCTGGCCAACAACTCCACGCTCATCGCGGAGAAGGAGCGGAGGACCAGGAAGGCCGCCCGGCGGCGTTAGCCCACTGCACCACCGACATCCGGAACCGATGACGAGGACGGACGAGGCATGGCGGCACCTGCGATCCCGCCGATCCGGCTGGGGCTGACGAACGTCGAGAAGCCCCCTGCCGCCTCCCTCTTCGCGCGCCCGGTGGACGGGAACCCCTTCCACCGCACCGATCCGCGCCACGCCCGTGCACCGCTCGACGGGCTGCCAGGAGAACGTTTCAGCAGGTCGGCGTCCATCGCCGCGTGAACGACCCGGCAGCGTGGCGCTCGCCTCGCTGTACCGCCGGTTGCACTGTCGCCCCGTCGGTACGCGTCCGCTCGATCGGACGCGAGAGGAGTTGTCGTGGAACAGAAAACGGAGTGGTCGAGACGAACGTTCCTCGGGATGAGCGCGCTGGGCGTGCTCGGTCTCGCCGGGTGCGGGGGAGGTCCCGCGCCCGCGCCGCAGGTCGACGTCGAGGTGCCCAAGGCGCTGCTCGACCAGGCGGCCGGGCTCCGCGGCGGGTCGGTGGGGATGCTGTCGCAGAAGCTGTACTCGGAGTCCGCCAACAAGGCGCTGGACAGGTCGTTGCAGGTGTTCGCGGACGCCACCGGCACCACGGTCCACAACGACCTGGTCTCCGGCGACGCGGGCGACATGGTCGCGAAGATGGACGCCGAGGTGAAGGCGGGCACCAGCCGCGACTTCGCCTTCGTGAGCGATCGGCGGTTCGTCGGCCAGCTCCACAACCTCGGCGCGCTCACCGACGTCACCGACGTGGTCGACGAGATGCGCACGCTGTACGGGGATCCCGCGACGGAGGCGAACAACTACTGCGTCTTCGACGGCCGCTGGTTCGCGATCCCGTACCACTTCATCGCGTCCGCGATGTACCTGCGCAAGGACTGGTACCAGGAGAAGGGCCTCCCGCTCAAACCGCACTACACGTGGGAGGAGCTGCGCGACAACGCGTTGGCGGTCTCCGACCCGGCGAAGCGGCGCTTCGGCTGGGGCCTCACGGTGAACCGCTCCGGCGACGCCAACGGGTTCATCGCCAACGTCATCAACACCTACGGCGGGGCGATCGCGGACAACACCGGCACGAAGGTCGTGTTCAACTCGCCGGAGACCGTCGCCGCCGTGACGTTCATCGGCGACATCTACACGAACCCGAAGTACGCGCCGATGCTGCCTCCGGGGATCGGCAGCTGGACGGATTCGAGCAACAACGAGAACTGGCTGGCCCAGATCCTCGGGCTCACGCTCAACCAGTTCAGCGTCTACGCGGACTCGAAGACCAAGAACAACCCGGTCTACGCCAACACCCACCCGTTCAACGGCGCCACCGGACCGGCGCTCGACAAGCCGCTCGCGTTCGGCGAGTCCAACTCGTTCGTCGTGTTCAAGGGGGCGAAGAACCCCGACCTCGCCAAGGTGGTCGCGAAGTTCATGGTCGGCGGGAGCGCGCTGCTCGGTGTCGCGAAGGGAGCGCCGTGCCTGGTGAACCCGTCGTGGGACAAGGTGTGGGACTCGGATCCCTACTACACCAGCGGTGACCCGGCGTTCCCGGCGCTGCGGGAGCAGACCCGCACGCCGCTGCCGGTGACCACCAAGACCGGGTACGCGTTCCCGCAGGCCCCGAGCCCCGGCGAGCAGGCCGCCACGGCCGCCTACCTGCTGACCGACATGATGCAGGCGGTCATCCAGGGCACCAAGCCCGCCGAAGCCGTCGCCTCGACCCACGCCCGGATCGTCCAGGTCTTCGAGCAGCAGGGCTACAAGCAATGACCGTCCTGCGTCCGCGGCAGGCGCCGGTTCGCCCGGCGCCCGCCCCCCCCTCCACACCCCCCCCCACCCCACCCCAGTTATGGCCCGACAGGCGCCCCCCCCCC
>NZ_JBHYHC010000221.1:0-9315 GCF_042738955.1 Umezawaea sp. NPDC059074 | reverse complement strand
CCACTTGGCCCGTTCGCTTTGTCAAGGCATCTTTCCCGCCTTGACAAAGCGAACGGGCCATGGAGACAATGACGCGAGCGGGGTGACGGGTCCACACCTGACGACGGCCCCCACCTGACGACGGGCCCCCACACCCTGCCGAGCTAGGACCGACGCCGCGCAGCCGGCGTCGTCCGCCGCCGACGCGGAGCCGACAAGAACCGCGCGTACCGCACCTCAGGCAACTCCTGGTCACCCAGTTCGTACCGGTGCACCACTCCGTCGTGCCGCCACCCGTGGGCCTCGTAGAACTCCCGACTGGGCGTGTTGTCCTGGAACACCCACAGCACGGCATACCGGAACCCGTGTTCCAGCAGGTGCCTCACAGCCGCCTCGTGCACCTCGTGCCCCGCCCCGGTCCCCTTGAACCGGGGATCGGCGTAGATCGCGGTCATCTCGCCCGTGTCCAGGTCCGGGTGCGCGTCCCCCACCTCGCGGACGGCGTCGACGGCGCAGTACGCGCCGATCGTGCCGTCGTCCGTCACGGAGACGAACACGGCGCTCGGCTCGGGGAGCGCGAGCACTCGGGTCCAGCCCGGCAACCTGCTCTCGGGCAGCATCCGGTCCAGCACGGGGTCGGCGACGATTCCCCGGTACGCGTGCTGCCAGGCGGCCACGTTGATCCTGGCGATCTCCGTGGCGTCCTCCGGCCGCGCTGTCCGGACGGTCCACTGCATGCAGGCAGCGTGCCGCACGAGCGCCGCCACCGCCAGCCATTGAGAGATCCAGCCCACCGCGCGGCTCGGGAAACCCCCGAAAGTCGCACGGCGGGCTGGACCGGTCACCCGAGGTGCCTGGACCACCAGTCCAGGACGGCGGCGAAGCGCTGGCGCCGGTGGCGGGGCTTGCCGGAGCGGGTCAGCTCGTGGCCCTCGCCGGGGAAGATCAGCATCTCGGCGTCCACGCCGTTGCGGCGCAGTGCGACGAACATGCGCTGGGCCTGCTCCAGCGGGCAGCGCCAGTCGTGCTCGGAGTGCACGACCGCGAACGGCAGGGTGATCTTCTCGGCGTAGGTCAGCGGGCTCATGGCGTGCTGCTTGGCCGGGTCCGCGCCGCAGTAGGCGTCGGCGAAGAACCAGCCGATGTCCGACGAGCCGCCGAACGAGTCCCAGGCGTTGACGGCCCGCTCGCTCCACGCCGCGCGGAACCGCTCGCCGTGGTGCGCGGACAGCCAACTCGTCATGAACCCGCCGTACGAGCCGCCCATGACGCCGACGCGGCCCGCGTCGAGGTCCGGGCGTTCCAGGGCGGCGTCCAGGACGGCGAGGACGTCGTCCACGTCGATGGTGCCGAACGCGCCGACGACCGCCTGCCCGTGGGCCTGGCCGTAGCCCGCGGAGCCGCGCGGGTTCGGCAGCACGACGGCGTAGCCCGCGCTCGCGTACACCTGCGCCTCGTCGAAGAAGCCCTGGCCGTGGAACATGAACGGGCCGCCGTGCACGACGAGCAGCACCGGGTGCGGACCCTCGCCCTCGGGCAGCACGAGGAAGCCGTGCGCCGGGTGGCCGTCGGGCGCGGTGCCGGTCAGCTCGACCGAGCGGCGCACGCCCGCCTCGCGCAGCGGCGCGCCGAAGTCGGTGAGGACGCCGGAGCCGACCAGCTCGACCTCGCCGGGGTTGTCCGAAGTGGACACCACGGCGGCGATCCGGTCGCCGTGCACGCCGAACGACTTGACCTCGCCGCCTTGTCCCGCAAGGACTTCCAGGTCGGCCAGCACGGCGCCGGACGCGTCGAGCGGCACGCGGCGCAGCTCCACGGCCCCGCGGTGGCGGACCGCCACGACGACACCGGTCTCCGTGGGGACCGCCGCGCCCGCGGCGCGCTCGCAGTCGACCGACTCGACGTCGGTGAGCCTGCGGACGGCCGAGCCGTCGAACGCCCAGAGGCCCAGGTTGCGGGCGACCGAGTGGATGCCGGTGAACTCGCCGCCGTAGAAGTAGAGGGTGCCGTCCGGGCCGTGGACCGGGAGGACGGCGTTGCCCTCGGTGCGCACGAGCAGCTCGGGCGCGCCGCCGTCGGCGGGCACGGAGTAGAGGTCGCTGTGCAGCGAGATGGGCTCGCCGAGGTCGCGGTCTGCGACGACCACGATCCGCGTGCCGTCCGGCGTCCACGTGGGCTCGGCGACGGTGAACGTGCCGTCGGTCAGCTCGACCGGCTTCGCGTCGGCGTCCAGCGCGTCCACGACGTGCAGCCGCAGTTCGCGGTCGCCGAGGAAGCCGACGTCGTCGACGCGGTAGTCGAGGCGGGTGATGCGGCGCGGCGCCTCGGCGTCGGGCGTCGGGGCGTCCTCGCCCTCCACGGCCGTCGTGCCGTAGCGGCCCGGCTCGGGCACGCGCGCGGTGAAGGCGATCCGCCGCGAGTCCGGCGCCCACACGGGCACGCCCGCGCCGAGCGGCAGGTCGGTCACCTTGCGCGGCTCGCCGCCGTCGGTGGGCAGCACGTGCACCTGCGGCGCGGCCGCCTTGCCGGTGCCGGAGCTGCGGAGGAACGCCACCCAGCGGCCGTCGGGGGACACTCGGGGCGCGAAGTCGCGGTCGCCCCACGTCCAGCGGACGGGGTCGCCGCCGTCGAGCGGGACGCGGTGCAGACCGCCCCGGTAGGCGTTCGCGGTCAGGTCGGGGCTCGTCACGGTGACCAGGAGGAGGTCGCCGTGCAGCGCGAGCGGGCCGGGCACGGACACGAGGTTCAGGTCATCGGGGCGCACGATCGAGCACGTTACCCCACTATTCTTAGCAAAGCTCACGAGATTTATTGACGATCACACAGGATTGCGGTGCCATGACTCGGATCGTGTTCGCAGGTGGCAAGGTGTTCGACGGCTCCGGCGCGACCGCGCGGCCAGGCGACGTGGTGGTCGAGGACGACCGCATCGTGGAGGTCGGTACCGGCCTCGACGGCGACGAGGTCGTCGACGCGACCGGGCACACCGTGCTGCCGGGTCTGTTCGACTGCCACACCCACTTCATGTTCGGCGACATCGACACGGTGAAGGCGCTGAACACCCCGTTCTCGCTGCCGTTCTACCAGGCGATCCACAACATGCGGGCCACGCTGGAGTGCGGCGTCACGTCCGTGCGCGACGCGATGGGCGCGGACCTCGGCGTGGCGACGGCCGTGCGCACCGGGCTGATCGCCGGGCCGCGCATCAAGATCGCCATCAACATGGTGTCGCAGACAGGCGGCCACGGCGACGACTGGCTGCCCTGCGGCGTCCACGGCTCGGTGCTGCACCCCGGCATGCCCAACGGTGTCGGCGACGGCCCGGAGGAGCTGCGGCGGATCGTCCGCGAGCTGGTGCGGGCGGGCGCGGACGTCATCAAGATCGCGACCAGCGGCGGCGTGCTCTCGCCCCGCTCGAACCCCCGCCTCGGCCAGTTCCGCGACGAGGAGGTCGCGATGGTCGTGGCCGAGGCCGCCGCGGCGGGCATCTTCGTCATGTCGCACGCCCAGGCCACCGACGGCATCAAGGTCGCCGCGCGCAACGGCGTCCGCTCGGTCGAGCACGGCGTGTTCCTCGACGACGAGGCGGTCGAGCTGATGCTGGAGCACGGCACGTGGCTCGTGCCGACGCTGACCGCGCCGCGGGCGGTGCTCAAGCAGATCGCCGCCGGGATGACCGTGTCCGACCAGATCCGGGACAAGGCGATCAGCGTGTCCGCGCGGCACGACGAGTCGGTGCGGATGGCCGTCGCGGCGGGCGTGAAGATCGCCATGGGCTCCGACTCGGGCGTCGGCCCGCACGGCGACAACCTGGACGAGCTGCCGCTGATGGTCGCGAGCGGCATGTCCCCCGCCGCCGCCCTGCACGCGGCCACCCGGTCCGCCGCCGAACTGCTCGGCGTGGACGGGGAACTGGGCACGCTCGAGGCGGGCAAGAAGGCCGACCTCGTGCTGGTCCAGGGAGATGCCGAAGAACTCGCCGCGCGCAGTGGCGGCGAGTTCCGGTCCGCCATCCGCGGCGTGTGGATGGACGGCAAGAAGGTGGTGTGACCGCCGAGGGGCCGTGAGCGGGCGGGAGAGTTAGGGGCTTTCGCGTCCGCTCACGGCACTTCGCCGGGTCAGAGCACGGAACCCACGTGCTTGGCGGCCTCGGGGTGGCGCTTCACCTTGATCAGGCTGGCGACCGTGGTGATGGCCAGGACGCCGACGATCACGCCGAGCGACAGCTCGATGCCGATGGTCGGGACCGGCAGGCCCTCGCCGTCGTTGAGGAACGAGAACGTGTTGGTGTGCAGGGCTTCCAGGATCAGCTTCACGCCGATGAACCCGAGGATCACCGACAGGCCGACCGACAGGTAGACCAGCTTGCTGAGCAGGCCGCCGAGCAGGAAGTACAGCTGCCGCAGGCCCATCAGCGCGAACGCGTTCGCGGCGAACACGAGGAACGGCTCCTTCGTGAGGCCGAAGATCGCCGGGATCGAGTCGAGCGCGAACAGCAGGTCGGTCGTGCCGATCGCCACGATCACGATGAACATCGGCGTCACGAAGCGCTTGCCGTTCAGCTTCACGAAGGACTTGGCCTCGTGGAACGAGTCCGTGACGGGGAAGACCTTCCGCACGATCCGCAGCGCGGCGTTCTCCTTGAACTCGTCCTCCTCCTCGTCGTGGTTCGTCCTCGCCAGGTTGTAGGCGGTGTAGATGAGGAACGCGCCGAAGATGTAGAAGACCCAGCTGAACTGCTCGATGACCGCCGCGCCGACCGCGATGAAGATGCCGCGCATGACCAGCGCCATCAGGATGCCGATGAGGAGCACCTTGTGCTGGTGGATCGACGGCACCTTGAACGCGGTCATGATGATCAGGAAGATGAACAGGTTGTCGACGCTGAGCGAGTACTCGGTGATGTACCCGGCGAAGAACTCCGTGGCGGGCTGACTGCCCGCGAAGTACCAGAGGCCCGCCCCGAACGCGATGGCCACGGCGACGTAGAACGTCACCCAGCGGCCCGCTTCACCGATGGTGACCTCGTGCGGCTTCCGATCGACGATGACGAGGTCGATGGCCAGCAGGACGAGGAGACCGGCGATCGTGGCGATCCACAGCCACGCGGGAACTACCATTATTCCAACCTCCGGACAGGCGCACGCCAATGCCCGGAGGTCTCCTCCACCAGGCGGTCGCTGCCGCCTAGCCAGCGGCACCGGGTGGCTCTCTGGGTCGAGACACCGTGTTGACGACACCGCCGCGTCGGGAGTACTCCCCTCCAGCTGTAGTGGAGTTTGGCGCACGCGGGGGGCCCAGCGCCACCCGTCGTGACCAGACGCACCCGTTTCGTTCGATTTCACCCGAACGATGCCCGGTTCTTCCACCAGCCGAAACACCGGGCGGCTCTCCCCACACCTTCAGCCCGTTCTCAGCAAACCTCCCATAAGGTCAACTCGTGTCCCACCTCTCCCGCCTCCGCGGCAGGTGGTCTCTCCCCATCGTGCTCGTGGTGCTCGCCCTCGTCGGCGGCACCGTGTTCTGGACGCGATCGGGAGACGCCCCTCCGCCGGTGAGCACCCGTGACGCGGTGATCGACGTGCCGGAAAGTCCGGGTTCCTCCCAGACGATCCAGATCGACACCACGCTGTACCTGCCCGCCCAGACGCCCGCGCCCGCCATCCTGCTCCCGCACGGTTTCGGCGGCAGCAAGGCCAGCGTGTCCACCCAGGCCACCGAACTGGCCCAGCGCGGGTTCGTCGTGCTCACCTACTCGGCGCGCGGCTTCGGCCGCAGCACCGGCAAGATCTCGCTGAACTCCCTCGACTACGAGGTCAAGGACGCCCAGAAGCTGCTCGACTGGCTGGCCACCCGCGAGGAGGTGCAGACCGACGGCCCCGGCGACCCCCGTGTCGGCGTGACCGGCGGCTCCTACGGCGGCTCGCTGTCGCTGCTGCTCGCGGGCGTCGACCCGCGCGTGGACACCCTCGCCCCGGTCATCACCTACAACGACCTGTCGCAGGCGCTGATCCCGAACTCCGGCGCGACGACGGCGTCCGACGCCACGACCCCCGCGGGTCGGGCGTTCGGCGACGACGGCGTGTTCAAGCGGTCGTGGGCGGGCATCTTCTTCTCGGCGGGCCTGTCGGGCAGCGAGGGCGCGAGCCCCGGCCAGGAGGCCCCCGAGCCCGGCCAGGCGGACGACGCGGTCGGCAACGCCACCGCGGCGGCCGGGTCCGTGGCCGCGCAGGGCCGCCAGCCCGGCGGCGGCAGCGGCAACGCCCCCGCGCCCGACGCGTGCGGCCGGTTCACCCCCGAGGTGTGCGCCGCGTACACGGAGGTCGCGACCACCGGCAAGGCGAGCCCGGCGACGCTGAAGCTGCTGCGCGACGCGTCCCCCGTGGCGGTCACCGACTCCATCAAGCAGCCGACGCTGATCGTGCAGGGCGAGCAGGACACGCTGTTCGGCCTCGACCAGGCCGACGCCAACGCCCGGCAGATCGCCGCGAACGGCGCCAAGGTCAAGGTCGTCTGGTACGCGGGCGGCCACGACGGCGGCAGCCCCGGCGCGGCGCTGCGCGGGGAGATCGCCGACTGGATGGCGTTCCACCTGCAGAACAAGGGCACGGACCCCGGCACCGGCTTCGAGTACGCGGTGCAGGGCGCGTTCCGCACCAACGGCACGTCGTCGCTGCGGACCGTCACCACGCCCGGCTACCCCGGCCTCTCCGGCGGCACGACGACGCAGCGGACCTCGCTGCCGCTCCAGGGCCGCGAGCAGGTCGTGGTCAACCCGGCCGGGGGCAACCCGGCGGCGGTGAGCAGCCTGCCGGGCTTCGGCTCGGTGCTCAGCGGGTCGAACTCGCTGTCCAGCAGGCTGTCGATCGACCTGCCCGGCCAGGCCGCCGTGTTCAGCTCCGAGCAGCTCACCTCGCAGGTGCTGGTCGCGGGCTCGCCGACGGTGAAGCTGAAGGTCGCGGCGGTGCCCGGCCAGCCGGTGCCCGCCGAGGGCGCGGTGCTGTTCGTGAAGTTCTACGACGCCGACCAGAACGGCAACCGCACGCTGCCCGGCGCGACCGTGGCGCCCGTGCGGATCGCCTCGCTGCCCGCCGACGGGACGCCGGTCGAGGTGACCGTGAACCTGGCGGGCATCGTCCGGCCGGTCGAGAGCAACCACCGCGTGCAGCTCGTCGTCGCCACGACCGACCAGTCGTACGCGAACACCGAGACGCCCGCGGCGTACCGGATCTCGTTGGCGGACAACGCCGTCGAGCTGCCGGTCGTGCCGGGCTCGAACGTCGTCGCGAGCACGTCGACCACCGCGCTGTGGGGCATCGGCATCGTGCTGCTGGCCTTCGTCGCGGTCGGCGTCGTGGCCGCGTTCCGGCGCAGGCTCTCCGCCGACGTGGACCCGGACCTGCTGACCGTGCCGCTGGTGATCGAGAACCTGACGAAGTCCTACCCCGGCAAGCTCACCGCCGTGAAGGACCTGTCGTTCCGGGTCGAGCACGGCCAGGTGCTGGGCCTGCTCGGGCCGAACGGCGCGGGCAAGACCACCACGCTGCGGATGCTGATGGGCCTGATCCACCCGACCGAGGGCGGCATCCGGGTGTTCGGCCACAAGGTCACGCCCGGCGCGCCCGTGCTGTCGCGCATCGGCTCGTTCGTCGAGGGCGCGGGCTTCCTGCCGCACCTGTCCGGCACGGCGAACCTGCACCTCTACTGGGCCGCCACCGGCCGTCCGCCGGAGCAGGCGCACTTCGAGGAGGCGCTGGAGATCGCGGGCCTCGGCAACGCCGTGAACCGCAAGGTCCGCACGTACAGCCAGGGCATGCGGCAGCGGTTGGCCATCGCCCAGGCGATGCTCGGCCTGCCGGACCTGCTCGTGCTCGACGAGCCGACCAACGGCCTCGACCCGCCCCAGATCCACCAGATGCGCGACGTGCTGCGCCGCTACGCGGCGGCGGGCCGGACGGTGCTGGTCTCCAGCCACCTGCTGGCCGAGGTCGAGCAGACCTGCACGCACGTCGTGGTGATGCACAAGGGCCAGCTCGTGGCCGCCGGTCTCGTCGACGACATCGCCCAGGGTGGTGGCGAGGCGACGTTCAAGGTCGACGAGCCGATGCGGGCCGCGACCGTGCTGCGGGGCCTCGACGGCGTGCAGGACGTGCACGTCGACGGCGACCTCGTGCACGCGGGCCTCAACGGCACGCCGCGCGCGGTCGCGCTGGGCGAGCTGGTCAAGGCCGGGGTCATGGTCGACCAGGTCGGTCCCCGCAGGCGGCTGGAGGACGCGTTCCTGGAACTCGTCGGAGAGGGGAGTTCGGCGTGAGCGAGCAAGAACTCGGCGCGAGCGGCGTCCACACCGACTCGGCCGCGATCGACGACCTGACCACCGCCGTGGCGAGCGAGGTGAACGCGGTCGCGCCGGACGGCTCGACCGTGGGCTACCGGGCGCGCAAGACGCTGCCGCTGCGGGTCGAGCTGATCCGCCAGCTCCGGCGGCGCCGGACCCAGCTCGTGCTGGCGTTCCTGGTGCTGCTGCCGTTCATCCTGGTGGTCTCGTTCGAGCTGGGCGAGTCGTCGCCGAACCGCCGCTCCGGCGGGTTCGTCGACCTGGCCACGGCCAGCGGCGTGAACTTCGTGCTGCTGACGCTGTTCGTGACGAGCAGCTTCCTGCTGCCGATGATCGTGGCGCTGTTCTTCGGCGACACGATCGCCAGCGAGGCGTCGTGGTCGAGCCTGAAGTACCTGCTCGCCGCGCCGATCCCGCGGCACCGGCTGCTGCGCCGCAAGGCCGTGTCGTCGGGGCTGCTGTCGGTGTTCGCGCTGGTCCTGCTGCCCGCGGTCGCACTGGCCGTCGGCGTCGTCTGGTACGGCTCCGGCGAACTGGTGAGCCCGACGGGTGAGGCCGCGTCGTTCGGCGACGGCGTGACCGCGCTGGTGTTCGCGGTCGGCTACATCGCGATCCACCTGTTCTGGGTCGCGGGGCTCGCGCTGTTCCTGTCCGTCGCCACCGACGCGCCGCTCGGCGCGGTCGGCGGCGCGGTGCTGGCGTCGATCCTGTCGCAGATCCTCGACCAGATCACCGCGCTCGGCGACCTGCGGCAGTACCTGCCGACGCACTACGCGCTGGCGTGGTCGGACCTGCTGTCGACCGACATCGACTGGACGGAGATGACCAAGGGCGTGTTCTCGGCGCTGGTGTACGGCGGGCTGTTCACGCTGCTCGCCGCCCGCCGCTTCACCACCAAGGACATCACCAGCTAGCAGCTCGTCCCCGAACCGGCCGGTGAGCGCGCTCCCCGGCCCGTTCGTATTTTCCGCAGGGGAAGCGCGGTAGAAACGGTTTTC
>NZ_JBHYHC010000220.1:0-9377 GCF_042738955.1 Umezawaea sp. NPDC059074 | reverse complement strand
ACGTGGCGGCGGCCGCCGGGGTGAACCAGGCGCTCGTCTACCGCTACTTCGGGTCGAAGGAGAAGCTGTTCTTCGAGGCCGTCAGCGACGGCGGCGACACGGCCGACGACATCATGGCGAACACCCCGCTGGTCGACCTGCCGCACGTCCTGCTCGCCCGCGCGCTCGACCGCGCGGAAGCGGTCGGGCCCGCCGGGAGCCTGTCCGCGCTCGTCACCGCGGCCAACGACGACACGGTGCGCGCCTACATCCGGGAGAAGATCCACGACGGCTTCGGCACGCGGCTCGCCTGCCGCCTGGAGGGGCCGGACGCCGAGCTGCGGGCCGAACTGCTCGCCGCGCTCATCACCGGCATCGGCTTCCTGCGGGGCAAGGTCGGCACGCCCGCCGTCTCCGCCGCCGACCACGAGGCGCTCGCCCGCTACGTCGACCTGATGGCCGCGCCGCTGCTCGCCGCCCGCCGCGAGCGGGACTCCGACGAGGACGTGCGGGACTAGTCGTCCTCGGGGGCCGCGAGCGCGGCCAGGTCGTCGACGTACCGGCGCACCAGGCGTTCGAGGTCGAGCAGGTCCCCGTCGCTCCAGCCGGCGAACACCGGCTCGGTGAGCCGGTGCCGGGCCGCGTCCAGCGCCTCGATGACCCGCCTGCCCGCGCCGGTGATCCGCGCTTCCTTGACCCGCCGGTCGGCCGCGCTCGGGCGGCGTTCGACGAGGTCGAGTTCGGCGAGCTTGGCGACCTGCCTGCTCACCGTGGAGTGGTCGCGGCCCGCGCGGTCGGCGAGGTCGACCACGCCGATCGGGCCGAACCGCTCGATCCCCACCAGCAGGGGGAACAGCGCGCGGTCGAGGGTGACGCCCGCCTCGGCGAGCAGCACGTCGTCGCGCTGCGGCAGGTTGATGAGCGCCACGAGGTCCACGACGGACTCGTGCAGGCGTCGCTGCGCCACCAGTCGCCGTCTCGTGGTCATGGCGCCATGGTAACGCGTCCTGCCGGACCGTCAGGTCGTGCCGAGATGTGTGCATGTTGAACGGATAATTTCGGCCAATTCGGCTCCATGGCTTGAAGTGGCAAAGCTCGACGCAATATCGTGTGCATCATGCACACAATTTCCCGAGACGTCGTCATCACCGGGTCCGGTGCCGCGGGCCTGACCCTCGCCCTCGACCTCGCCCGCCGGAACGTGCCGTTCCTGCTGATCGACAAGGCGCCCCACCCGTTCGTCGGGTCGAGGGGCAAGGGCATCCAGCCCCGCAGCCAGGAGGTGTTCGAAGACCTCGGTGTGATCGACCGGCTCGTCGCCGCGGGCGGCGAGTACCCCCTCCAACGCCGGTACACCGACGGGGGACCGGTCGACGAGCCCGTGGTCGAACTCGTGCCCCCGACGGCGGCCGAGCCGTACCGGATCCCGTTGCTGGTCCCGCAGTTCCTCACCGAACGCGTGCTGCGCGCCCGGCTGGCCGAACTCGGCCACGCCCCGCACCGCGACCACGAACTCGTCGGCTTCGGCCAGGACGCCGACGGCGTGACCGCGCGGATCGCCACCCCGGACGGTGAAATCGTGGTCCGGGCCCGTTACCTGGTGGGCGCCGACGGCGGGTCGAGCTTCGTCCGGAAGGCGCTCGGCATCGGGTTCCCCGGCAAGACCCTCGGCGTGCGGGCGATCGTGGCCGACGTCCTGGTCGACGGCGTGTCCCCGGACTTCTGGCACCGCTGGGGCGAGCGCACCGACCAGATCTCCCTGTGCCCGTTGCGCGGCACCGAGATGTTCCAGATCCAGGGCGCGATCCCGTTCGACGTGGACGTCGACCTCTCGGCCGAGGGCCTCACCGCCCTGCTCCACGAGCGCACCGGCAAGGCGGACGTCGTGGTCCGCGCCGTGTCGTGGGCGTCGGTGTTCGAGATGAACGCCCGGCTGGCCGACGCCTACCGGCGCGACCGGGTGCTACTGGCCGGCGACGCGGCGCACTCGCACCCGCCGACCGGCGGCCAGGGCCTCAACACGAGCGTCCAGGACGCCTACAACCTCGGCTGGAAGCTCGCCGCCGTGCTCGACGGCGCCCCGGACTCGCTGCTGGCGACCTACGAGGAGGAGCGCAGGCCGGTCGCCGAGGCCGTGCTGGGGCTGTCCACCAAGCTGTTGAGGGAGACCGAACTCCGCCGCGGCCGCGAGGTGAGCCAGCTCGACCTCGGGTACCCCGGCTCACCGCTGGCGGTGGCGGGCCAGGTCGTGACGGCGGGCGACCGCGCCCCCGACGCGCCCGTGACGGGGGCGGGCGGTCTGCCCACCCGGTTGTTCAGCCTGTTCCGGGGACCGCACTGGACCCTGCTCGGCCACGACGTCGACGCCGCCGAGGCTCCCGCGCCCCGCCGCGGCCTGCACGTCCACACCACCGGTTCGCGCGGCGACGTCGTCGACTCGGGGGGACACTTCCGGAGTGCCTACGGCCTGTCGTCCGAGCAGTGGGTGCTGGTCCGGCCGGACGGGTACGTCGCCGCCGTGGTCGGCTCGGCGGACCTGGACGTCGTCGAGACCTACCTCGACGGGGTGGGTGTGCGCTGACCGCGACACGAAGTCGTCACCTGCTCGATTCTTGATTCATTCCAGAAAACAGGGCACACTCCGGGACGTGCCCACGGACTACGAACGCCTGCTGCGCGGTGCCGCGCTGCGCGTGACGCGTCCTCGCCTCGCCGTCCTGTCCGCGGTGCACGACCACCCGCACGCCGACACCGATTCGATCATCGGTATCGTTCGCGAAGGACTCGGTGGGGTGTCCCACCAGGCCGTTTACGACGTGCTGCGCGCGTTGACCACCGCTGGGCTGCTGCGGCGCATCGAGCCGCAGGGGTCCGTGGCGAGGTACGAGGCCAGGGTCGGGGACAACCACCACCACGTCGTCTGCCGACGGTGCGGCGCCATCGCCGACGTCGACTGCGCCGTCGGCCACGCGCCGTGCCTGACCGCGTCCGACGACCACGGCTTCGTCATCGACGAGGCCGAGGTCGTCTTCTGGGGCCTGTGCCCCGACTGCACCACCACAACCAGTTCCTGAAAACCTGGAAGGTTTCCCGTGTCTGACAGTCCTGACGCCGTCGTTGGAGAGATGAACGAGGAGAGCGCGGGCGGGTGTCCGGTCTCCGCCGGTCGCATCAACCACCCGACCGAGGGCGGGAGCAACCGCAGTTGGTGGCCCAACCAGCTCAACCTCTCGATCCTGCGCAAGCACTCCACCGCGTCCGACCCCATGGGCGGTGACTTCGACTACGCCGCCAAGTTCGCCACGCTCGACCTCGACGCGCTCGCGGCCGACGTGGACGCGGTGCTGACGTCGTCGCAGGACTGGTGGCCCGCCGACTTCGGCCACTACGGCCCCTTCATGATCCGGATGGCGTGGCACAGCGCGGGCACCTACCGCGTCGAGGACGGCCGCGGTGGCGCGGGCGCGGGCATGCAGCGCTTCGCCCCGCTGAACAGCTGGCCGGACAACGGCAACCTGGACAAGGCGCGCAGGCTCCTGTGGCCGGTCAAGAAGAAGTACGGCAGCACGATCTCGTGGGCCGACCTGATGATCTTCACGGGCAACCGCGCCCTGGAGACCATGGGCTTCAAGACCTTCGGCTTCGCCGGTGGCCGCGCGGACGTGTGGGAGCCCGACGAGGACGTGTACTGGGGCCCGGAGCGCACGTGGCTCGGCGACGAGCGCTACACCGGCGACCGCGAGCTGGAGACGCCGCTGGCGGCCGTCCAGATGGGACTCATCTACGTCAACCCCGAGGGCCCCAACGCGAACCCGGACCCGCTGGCCTCGGCCCGCGACATCCGCGAGACGTTCGGCCGGATGGCGATGAACGACGAGGAGACCGTCGCGCTGATCGCGGGCGGCCACACGTTCGGCAAGACGCACGGCGCGGCGGACCCGGACCAGTACGTCGGCCCCGAGCCCGAGGGCGCCTCCATCGAGGAGCAGGGCCTCGGCTGGCGCAACACGTTCGGCAGCGGCAAGGGCCGCGACGCGATCACCAGCGGCCTCGAGGTCACCTGGACGGGCACGCCCACCCAGTGGGGCAACGGCTTCTTCGACAACCTGTTCGGCTACGAGTGGGAGCTGTCCAAGAGCCCCGCGGGCGCCCACCAGTGGGTCGCCAAGGACGGCGCCGGGGCGAACACCATCCCCGACCCCGAGGACGGCACGCTCAACCGGCCGCCGACGATGCTGACGACCGACCTCGCGCTGCGGATCGACCCGGTCTACGAGCAGATCTCGCGCCGCTTCCACCAGAACCCCGACCAGTTCGCGGACGCGTTCGCCCGCGCGTGGTTCAAGCTGACCCACCGCGACATGGGCCCGATCCAGCGCTACCTCGGGCCGCTGGTCCCGCAGGAGTCGCTCATCTGGCAGGACCCGGTGCCCGCCGTGGACCACGAGCTGGTCGACGCCGCGGACATCGCGTCCCTCAAGGCGAAGATCCTCGACTCCGGCCTCTCGATCGGCCAGCTCGTCTCCACCGCGTGGGCGTCGGCCTCGACGTTCCGCGGCAGCGACAAGCGCGGCGGCGCCAACGGCGCGCGCATCCGCCTCGAGCCGCAGCGCGGCTGGGAGGCCAACGAGCCCGACACCCTCGCGCAGGTCCTGCGCGCGCTGGAGAGCGTGCAGGAGTCGTTCAACAGCGCGCAGACCGGCGGCAAGAAGGTCTCGCTGGCCGACCTGATCGTGCTCGGCGGCGTCGCGGCCGTCGAGAAGGCCGCGCGCAACGCCGGCCACGACCTGGAGGTCCCGTTCACCGCGGGCCGCACGGACGCGACGCAGGAGCAGACCGACGCGGACTCGTTCGCGCCGCTCGAGCCCACCGTCGACGGCTTCCGCAACTACCGCGGCAAGGGCCACCGCCTGCCGTCGGAGTACCTGCTGATCGACCGCGCGAACCTGCTCACCCTGACCGCGCCCGAGCTGACCGTGCTCGTGGGCGGCCTGCGCGCGCTGGGCGTGAGCCAGAACTCGCTGGGCGTGCTCACGGCGAACCCCGAGTCGCTGACGAACGACTTCTTCGCCAACCTGCTCGACATGGGCGTGGAGTGGAAGCCGACGTCGGAGGACGCGGAGACCTTCGAGGGCCGCGACCGCGCGACGGGCGAGGTCAAGTGGACCGGCAGCCGCGTCGACCTGGTGTTCGGCTCGAACTCCGAGCTGCGCGCCGTCGCCGAGGTCTACGCGAGCGACGACGCGAGTGAGAAGTTCGCCCGCGACTTCGTGGCGGCGTGGGACAAGGTCATGAACCTCGACCGGTTCGACGTGGCCTAGTCCTCCGGTTGTAGCAGAACGCGGACACGACGCGGGCTGAGCGAGGACATCCCGCCGGCAGTGTCGAAGGCACCCCCTTCGACACTGCCGGTGAGGAGCCCCCCGTCGTGACCCCGAAAGTCCTGACCGCCGCCCTGGGCGTGGTCGCCGTCCTGCTGGTGACCGCCTGCACCCCCGAGGCCGCGCCGTCGCCTTCAGCGCCCCCCTCGACGGAGCCGAGCGCGTCCGACGAGGACGGCGTCGTCCCGGACGGCGGCGTCTCGGTGCTCGCCGCGGACCACGTCGCGATCCACAGGCTCAACCTGAACTTGCTGACGGCGCTCAGGCACGCCGACGTGGACGCCAGGCGGGACGGCGTGGAGCTGAAGGTGACGTCGGGCTGGCGGAGCCACAAGTACCAGGAACGCCTGCTGGACGAAGCCGTGGTCACCTACGGGAGCCTCGCCGAGGCGCGGAAGCACGTGAACTCGGTGGACAGGTCGACGCACGTGTCCGGCGACGCGGTCGACATCGGTCCCACCGCCTCCGACGACTGGCTGATCCAGCACGGCGCGGCGTACGGCCTGTGCCAGGCGTACGCGAACGAGATGTGGCACTTCGAACTCCTCACGAGTCCCGGCGGCCAGTGCCCCGCACCCCTCACCGACGCGTCCGGGTGACCGCCATCCCCGCGGCCAGCCCGGACACCAACGACACGCCGTGCAGGTCCCCGGCCAACGCCAGCACCACGCAGCACCCGACCGTGCCCATGAGCACCACCCGTGCCGGTGCCAGCCACAGCACGACGACGGCCGCCAGCACGGCCACCGCGGTGCCGGGAACGCCGCCGAAACCCCACCCCGCCAACGCGGCCACGTAGCCGACGACGACCCACAGCGCCCACGGGTGCTCCTCGCGGCGGTGGACCAGCAGCCACACCAGCACCCCGCCCGCGAGCCCGCAGATGGCGATCGAGTCGCCACCGCCGGGCTCGCGCCACGCGTACGCGGCGATCTGTCCGCCGACCGTCCCGGCGACGAACAGCACCGCCCACCGCCACCGGCCGACCAGCCGCTCGGCGACCACCCCGACCAGCGCCAGCGTCACCAGGTTCATCACCACCTGGTACCAGCCGAGGGTCTGCACGAGCAGGGGAGTGGCCAGCCGCCACCACTGCCCGCTCGTGCTCGGGTCGCGCTCCAGCACCGGCACCACGGCGGGCACCGCGTACTGCACGACCGCCGCGACCACCGCCACGCCGAACGCCGTCGCGGCGACCACCGGTTTCCGCGTCGTCACTTGGTCCACTTCCTCAGGACGGGCGGCACACCCCGAAGTTCCACGGCACTACGGCTTTCCCGCCCGGTCGCCCCGAACAGCCGTATCGGTCGACCCCGCCGTTCCCTAGCGTCGGGAGGACCGACCACCAAGGGAGACCCCATGTCGCGCCGCCTGATCAGCACCCTGGCCCTCGTCCTGGCCGCGACGGGCATCCCCTTGGCCACGGCGGGTTCCGCGCAGGCGATCCCCGCGTGCAAGGCCGGCTACCAGTGCACCCAGACGTACTACAACACCATCGACCACGAGACCGCGGTCGGCGGCCTGACCAAGTTCTGCGACGGCAGCACGGACATGTGGGGCGTGCGCGGCCGCTACACCGTCGTCACCCAGGCGCAGTGCTCGGACGGCTGACCGTCACGCCATGCTGAACTTCTCCGCGTGGACCTGCCCGTTGGGCACCTTCATCGTGCGGAGGCTGGTCAGCACCGCGGCCGTCATCGCGGGCGGCCCGCACACGTAGACGTCCCGCTGGGCGATGTCCGGCACCAGCTGGTGCAGCCCGGCGGGCTCGAACGGCCGAGCACCCTGGTCGCTGCGCCCGGTCAAGAGGTGCAGCCGCCCGCGGCGCGCGGCGACGAGCTGCCGCAGCTCGTTCAGCAGCACCGCGTCCCGCTCGTCCCGCACCCGGTAGAGCACCACGAAGTCACCGGGCGTGTGCTCCTCCAGCAGCGACCGCACCGGCGTCACCCCGACACCGCCCGCGATCAACACCACACCGGGCCGCGACCGGTGCAACGACGTGAACGCCCCGTACGGCCCTTCCAGGAACACCCGGTTGCCGACCTTCAGGTTCCGCAACCCCGCACTCGTGACCCCGACCCCCTTCGCCGTCAACCGCAACGACCGCCCGTTGGGCGCGGCGGACAGCGAGAACGGGTTGGCCAACCACCAGTGGTTGTGACCGGGGAACCGCCACACCCCGAACTGCCCGGCACGCGCGGAAAGCTTGTCGAGGTCCTTCCCGGTCACGTACACCGACACCGCGTTCGCCGACTCCGGCACCACAGCCGCGACCCGGAACTGATGACGACGATTCCGCACCACCGGCACCACGATCCGCCCCACGACGAGCGACCCGAACGCGAAGAGCCACAACGCCCACCAGTACACCATCGCGAAGACGGACGACTTGAACGTCGTCGTCTCCAACAACTGGTGCACGAAGGCCAACCCCAACGCCACGTACAACAACAGGTGCAACCCGTGCCACGTCTCGTACTTGAGCTTCCGCCGCGCGAACCGCATGGACAGCACCCCGACCACCACCACGAGCAGCGCGGCCAACATCCCCATCAACGACGCGGGCACCCCGGCCAACGCCAGGAACGTCTTCCCCCACCCGGAGTCGTCCAGAGCGGCATACCCGAACACGACCAGGTTCGCGTGCACCAGGATCGTCCACAACAGACTGAACCCGACCCACCGGTGCCACACCGTCAACCGGTCCATGCCGATGCGCTGATCAAGCCACGGCAACCGCGCGACCAGCAACAACTGGAACATCATCACCAACGCGGCGTGCAGCCCGAAGAACTTCGCGACGGTCAGGACACTGTTCTTCCCCGTACCAGCGGTGAAGAACAGGACCTCGACGATCGCCACGTTGACAACGACGAACACCCAAAGCGCCACCCGCGCCTGGACAACCGGCGCCAACCCACCACGCCGGACAGGGGGAGTCGTGACAGCCATCGATCACCTTTCTCGACCACGACCCATCCCGGCCGCGTGAAGTCGGCACATTATGTAGCGGGGGAGCAGCACCAGACCCCCGTCGACGCCAGAAATTGTTGGCACGAGTTGGACGACTTCGCGCTCGGAGGCGGCGTTCAGGTGGTGCTGTTGTTGCGATCGCTTCAGTGTTGATTGAAAGCGGCGGGGTGAGGCCCGAGTGGGCCGGGGTGTGGTCGCGACAAAGCAGTGGCGCGGCGCGGCAAGGCGAAGCGGCGGCGCAGTGAGGTGAAGCGGCGGCGCGGCGAGGTGGTGGCGCGGTAAGGCGGGACGGGGCGGGCGGTCCCGCTGCGGTGGCGGGTTGTGCTGGGTCGATCGGTGGTGAGTTGCTGAACGCTTGGGCCCCGTGGTCGCTTCGGGTGAGCCGTGTTGTCGGAGGCCGCCTGTGTCGTCGTGGCTGGGTGTCCGGCTGAGGGTTCCAGCCTGCCTGCTCGGCGGCTTCGATTTCCAGCCCGCTGTGTCCGATTTGATTTGGGGCCCCTAGATTTGCCCCTTGATCGGGCCAAAAGGCAGTGCCCCAAAGCCCTGCCCGATCTCCAATTTTAAGGGGCAAATCCCCCAAATAAAATCGGACACGACCAACCAGCCAGCCCCAGCAGGTAGGCAATCGGCCATCAAGCCTGCTGCCGCAGGCAACCCTGCGCCGTCGACGAGCGGCAGGCCTGCCGCAGGCAACCTTGCGCCATCAACCCCAGCAAGCCTGCCGGAGGCAACCCTTCGATCTGAACCGCCGCAAGCTGCCTGCCGCAGGCAACCTTCAACTGAGGCACTGCCCGGTCTGGCCTTCACCGCCTGGCCACATCGGCAGCCGTGGCCAGCTGGCCCCCGGCCCCAACCAAGCCCCGTGACCAACCCGACCCACCTCTAAATTGCACCGATCGGAACTGCTCTGTCTATCTTCCGGCCCCCGGCCGGCACTGGCACCGATCGGACCGTAGCTTGCCGGCAGGTTCTTTTAACCCCCAACCCTGGCGGCCCCCGATTGTTTTTGCGCCCCCACCCTTTTTCGTCTTGTCAAGGCGTCTT
>NZ_JBHYHC010000219.1:2108-9401 GCF_042738955.1 Umezawaea sp. NPDC059074 | reverse complement strand
CTCCAGCCCCGCCACCCGGCCGCACACCGCGGTCGTGCACTCGGCGGGCGTCGTCGACGACACCGTGATCGGCACCCTCACCGACGACCGGGTCGACCGGGTGCTGCGGCCCAAGGCCGACGCCGCCTGGCACCTGCACGAGCTGACCAGGGACGCCGACCTGGCCGCGTTCGTCCTCTACGCCTCGACCGCGGGGGTGCTGGGCGCGGCCGGGCAGGGCAACTACGCGGCCGCCAACGCGTTCCTCGACGGGCTCGCCCAGCACCGGCACGCGCTCGGCCTGCCCGCGCGGTCGCTCGCGTGGGGGCTGTGGGCGGAGAACGAGGGCATGGCCGGACGGCTGGCCGACCGGGACGTGCGGCGGGGCGAACGCCTCGGCCTGGTGCGGATGGCCCCGGACCGGGCGTTGGCGCTGTTCGACCGGGCCCGCGAGATCGACGCCCCGGCCGTGGTCGCGTCCACGATGGACCTCGCGGTGCTGCGCGGTCGCGCCCAGGAGGGGATCGCGTTGCTGCGCGGCCTGATCCGGCCCGCCGCGCGTCGTGCGGCCACGACTTCCGGTCTGGCCGAGCGGGTCGCGGGACTGCCGGAGGAGGAGTGCGAACGGGTGCTCGTGGAGGTGGTGTGCGCGGAGACCGCCGCCGTGCTCGGGCACCGGGAGGCGAGCGCGATCGGCGCGGACCTGGCGTTCGCGTCGCTCGGGTTCGACTCGCTGACGTCGGTCGAGCTGCGCAACCGGCTGGCGCGCGGCACCGGACTGGCGCTGCCCGCGACGCTCGTCTTCGACCACCCCACACCGCTGCGGACCGCGCGCCACCTGCGCGACCTGCTGCGACGGCCCGTCGAGGAGGAGGACTTCCCCGGCCTCGACCTCGTGGACCGGGCGCTGCGGTCGGGTGATCCGGCGCGGCGCGACCGCCTCGCGGAACGGCTTCGCGACCTGCTCGCGCTGTGCGCGCCGGTCGGCGGGGCGGCGGACCTCACCGCCGCCACCGACGACGAGCTGTTCGCCATGGTCGACGACTTCTAGGCCCACCTTCACGCAGGGAGCAGCACACACCATGGCCGAGGAAGACAAGCTCCGCGAGTACCTCCGGCGGTCGATCACCGACGCCCGCGAGTCCCGCCGACGGCTCACCGACCTGGAGGAGCGGGCCCGCGAGCCGATCGCGATCGTCGGGATCGGCTGCCGGTTCCCCGGCGGCGTCCGGTCCCGCGAGGGGCTGTGGGACGTCGTCGCCGACGGCCGGGACGTGCTGACCGGATTCCCGACTGACCGCGGCTGGGACGTGGCGGACGCCGCCTTCCACGCCGAGGGCGGGTTCGTCGACGGGGCGGGCGAATTCGACGCGGAGTTCTTCGGGATCTCCCCGCGCGAGGCACTGGCGATGGACCCGCAGCAGCGGATCGCCCTGGAGATCGCCTGGGAGGCGCTGGAGGACGCGGGCATCCCGCCGTTGTCGTTGCGGGACACCGCGACCGGAGTCTTCCTCGGGGTGATCGCGCAGGAGTACGCCCCCCGCATGCAGGACGCGTCCGCCGACGTCGCGGGCCACCTGGTCACCGGCAGCACGCTCAGCGTGGCGTCCGGCCGGGTGGCCTACCAGTTGGGCCTGGTCGGTCCCGCCCTGTCCTTGGACACGGCGTGCTCGTCGTCGCTGGTGGGCGTGCACCTGGCGTGCGAGTCGCTGCGGCGCGGGGAGTCGACGCTCGCACTGGCGGGCGGGGTGACGGTGATGGCGTCGCCGATCACGTTCCAGGGGTTCTCCCGACAGGGCGGGTCGGCGGCCGACGGCAGGAGCAAGGCGTTCGCCTCGACCGCTGACGGCGCGGGCTGGGCCGAGGGCGCGGGGATCCTCGTGTTGGAGCGGCTGTCGGACGCGGTGCGCCACGGTCGGCGGGTGCTGGCGGTGGTGCGGGGTTCGGCGGTGAACCAGGACGGCGCGTCGAACGGGTTGACCGCGCCGAACGGGCCGTCGCAGGAGCGGGTGATCCGGTCGGCGTTGGGGAGCGCCGGTCTGTCCACTTCGGACGTGGATGTGGTGGAGGCGCACGGGACCGGGACGAAGCTGGGCGATCCGATCGAGGCGCAGGCGTTGCTGGCGACCTACGGTCAGGGCCGCGAACGGCCGCTGTTGCTAGGGTCGGTGAAGTCGAACATCGGCCACACGCAGGCGGCGGCGGGGGTCGCCGGGGTGATCAAGATGGTGATGGCGATGCGGCACGGGGTCGCGCCCCGGACGCTGCACGTCGACGAGCCGACGCCCGTGGTGGACTGGTCGACGGGGTCGGTGGAGGTGCTGTCCGAGGCGCGAGCCTGGCCGGAGTCCGACCGCCCGCGCCGGGCAGCGGTGTCCGCGTTCGGCATCAGCGGCACGAACGCCCACCTGGTCCTGGAGCAGGCCGCGCCCGCCGAGCCGGTGCCAACGACGGATGCCGTCGGCTTGGTGCCGTGGATCGTCACCGCGCGGACAGGACCGGCGTTGCGCGTCCAGGCGGCCCGGCTGCGGGCTGTCGCCGAGACCGCGCCGGACCTGGCCGACGTCGGAGCCTCCCTGGTGGGCACGCGGTCGCCGTTGGAGCACCGTGCCGTCGTCCTGGGCGCGGACCTGGAGGCCGTGGTGACCGGCCTGCGCGAGGTCGAGGAGGGCCGTGGCGGGGTCGTGTCCCGCGGCGGTCTGACGGTCGTGTTCTCCGGCCAGGGGTCGCAGCGCGCGGGTATGGGGTCGGGGTTGGCGGCGCGTTTCCCGGTGTTCGCGGGGGTGTTCGACGAGATCCGGGGTTTGTTTGGTGGGCAGTGGGATCTGGAGCGGTTGGATCGCACGGGGTTCGCGCAGCCTGCGTTGTTCGCGTTGGAGGTGGCGCTGTTCCGGTTGGTGGAGTCGTGGGGTGTGCGGCCGGATTTCGTGATCGGGCATTCGGTGGGGGAGTTGGCTGCCGCTCACGTGGCCGGTGTTTTGAGCCTATCGGACGCGGTGAGGGTGGTGGCGGCGCGGGCGCGGTTGATGGAGGCGTTGCCCGAAGGCGGGGCGATGGCTGCTTTGGGCGTCGCGGACGTCGACCTGCCCGAGGGCGTGGAGTTGGCGGCGGTGAACGGGCCCTCGTCGGTGGTGGTGTCCGGTGAAGTGGATGCGGTCGCCGCCCTGGTGGGCGAGGTGAAAGCGTTGGGGCACAAGGCGCAGGTGTTGGACGTGAGCCACGCGTTCCACTCGCGGCGGATGGATCCGGTGCTGGAGGAGCTCCGCGCGGTTCTGGAGTCGGTGGAACTGCGGGAGCCGGTGATCCCGATGGTGTCGGTCGGGGTGGCGACGGCCGACTTCTGGGTGCGGCAGTTGCGGGACACCGTGCGGTTCGCGGACATGGTCGAGGCGGTGACGGCTCGAGGTGGGTCGCGGTTCGTCGAAGTGGGGCCGGACGCCGTGCTGGCAGGGATGTGCCGGGAGATCGTGCCGGACGCGGTCGCGGTGCCGCTGCTGCGGCGCGGACGGGACGAGGTGTCGACGTTCCTGCGCGGGCTCGGCGACCTGTTCGAGGTCGGGGTCCCGGTGGACTGGTCCGCGGCCTTCCCCGAGGCGCGGCCGTGGGTCGATCTGCCGACGTATCCGTTCCAGCGCAGGCACTTCTGGCTGACGGCGAAGTCCTCCGGCCCCGCCGTGGTGGTGCTGCCCGAGGCCGCTGGCGCGGTGCTGACGGTGCCGTTGGCGCAGTCGTGGCTCTCCGACCACGTCGTGGCGGGGGAGGTGCTGGTGCCGGGCGCGGTGTTCGTGGACCTGGCGGTGCGCGCGGGCGACGAGGTCGGCTGCCCCGCCGTGGCCGAACTGGTGATCGAGGCGGCCCTGGTGCTGTCGCCGGGGACCGAGGCGCGGGTGGTCGTCGGGCCGGAGGAGGCCGGGCGGCGCTCGGTGGCGATCCACGCGCGGAGCGGGGACGGACCGTGGACCCGGCACGCGACCGGCGCGGTGACCGCCGGGACTGGGACCGCCGAACCGCGGACGTGGCCCCCGGCCGACGCGGTGGAGATCGACGTCGCCGACCTGTACGACGACCTCGACGCCGCCGGTTACCGGTACGGGCCCGCGTTCCGCGCTGTCACAGCCGCCTGGCGGCACGGCGCGGACGTCTACGTGGACGTGGAACTGCCGGAGCACGTCGGCGGGGACTCCCCGCTGCACCCGGTGCTGCTGGACGCCGCCCAGCACGTGATGGCGCTCGACGTCACGTCCGGCGGCACCCCCGTGCTGCCGTTCGCGTGGACCGACGTGGTCGTGCACGCGACCGGCGCGACGGCCGTGCGAGCCCGCGTCACGCCCGCCGGGGACCACGCCGTGCGGCTGGACCTGGTCGACCACGACGGGCTGCCGGTCGCGTCGGTCGGCTCGCTCGCCCTGCGACCGCTGGAGATCGGGCGGGGAGCGCTGTACCGGCTGGACTGGCCCGAACTGGCCGTGGCCGAGCGGATCCCGACCGCCCCGCCGTGCGCAGACCTGGACGCCGCGCCGGAGAACGGGCCGGTGCTGCTGGCCGTGCCCGACGACCCGGACCCGATCGCGACCGCGCTGTGGACGCTCGACGTCGTGCGGCGGTGGACGGCGGGCTCCGACGACCGGCGGCTCGTGCTCGTCACCCGCGCGGAGCACCTCGGCCAGTCCCCGGTGTGGGGGCTGGTCCGCTCGGCGCAGGCGGAGCACCCCGGCCGGTTCGTGCTGCTGGAGGTGGACGAGCACGTGTCGTGGCCGGTGGTCGGCGCGGCGCTGGCCACCGACGAGCCGCGGCTCTCCGTGCACGGCGAGACCGTCCGGGTGCCGAGCCTGGTCCCCGCGCCCGCCGCGGCTCCGCCCGTGCTCGACCCGGACGGGACCGTGCTGATCACCGGCGGCACCGGGGGGCTCGGCCGGGCGGTCGCCAGGCACCTCGTGACCGCGCACGGGGTCCGCCACCTGGTCCTGTTGTCCCGCACCGGTTCCGCGCCCGACCTGGACGACCTGGACGCGCGGGTGGACGTGGTTGCGTGCGACGTGGCGGACCGGGACGCGCTCGCCGAGGTCTTGGCGGGCATCTCGAACCTCACGGGCGTGGTGCACACGGCCGGGGTCGTCGACGACGGTCTCGTGGACTCGCTGACCCCGGAGCGGCTGACCGCCGTGCTGCGGCCCAAGACCACCGGCGCGCTGAACCTGCACGAGCTGACCGGCGACCTGGCGTTCTTCGTGCTGTTCTCGTCGCTGGCGGCCACCCTCGGCTCGCCGGGACAGGCGAACTACGCGGCGGGCAACGCCTTCCTGGACGCTCTCGCGCACCACCGCCGCGGGATCGGCCTGCCCGCGGTGTCGCTGGCCTGGGGGCTGTGGGCCGAACCCACCGGCATCACCGGCGGACTGGCCTCCGCCGACCTGGCCCGGCTGGCACGGGCGGGCGTCCACCCGCTGGCGACCGCGGACGCGCTGGCGCTGTTCGACCGCGCGCTCGGCTCGGACACCGCCGTCGTCGCGCCCGCCCGGCTGGATCTGGAGGCCGTGCGGCGCAAGGACGTTCCCCGCAGGCGGGTCGCGGGCGGCAAGCGCCCGGACGCCCGTGGACTCCTGGACCTGGTCCGCTCGCACGTCGCCGCTGTGCTCGGCCACGACTCGCTCGCCGCCGTCCCCGCCGAGTCGGCGTTCCGGGACCTCGGGTTCGACTCGCTCGCCGCGATCGACGTCCGCGACCGGCTCGCCGCCGCGACCGGGCTGCGGCTCGCGGCGACGGTGGCCTTCGACCACCCGAACAGCGCCGCCCTCGCCGACCACCTGCGCACCCTGTCGTCCGGCGGCGGTGTCACGGTCGCGGCTCCGGTCGCGGTGGCGGTCGACGAGCCGATCGCGATCGTCGGCATCGGCTGCCGCTACCCCGGCGGGGTCGTGTCCGCCGAGGGGCTGTGGGACCTGGTCGTGGCGGGCGAGGACGCCGTGACGCCGTTCCCGACCGACCGCGGCTGGCCCGCGTCCGGGACCGGGTTCGCCGCCGTGGGCGGGTTCCTGCACGACGCGGGCGACTTCGACGCCGGGTTCTTCGGGATCTCGCCGCGCGAGGCCCTGGCGATGGACCCGCAGCAGCGGATCGTCCTGGAGACCGCCTGGGAAGCGCTGGAAGGGGCCGGGATCCCGCCGCTGTCGTTGCGCGGCAGCCAGTCCGGGGTCTTCCTCGGGGTGATGTACCACGACTACCTCGTCGACGTCGGCAGCGTGCCCGACGACCTGGTCGGCTACCTGAGTTCCGGGTCGGCGGGCAGCGTGGTGTCCGGCCGGGTCGCCTACCACCTCGGGCTCGTCGGCCCGGCGCTGTCCGTGGACACGGCGTGCTCGTCGTCGCTGGTGAGCCTGCACCTGGCGTGCGAGTCGCTGCGGCGTGGGGAGTCGACTCTGGCGTTGGCGGGCGGGGTGACGGTGATGGCCACGCCCTCGACGTTCGCGGACTTCGCACGGCAGGGCGGGCTGGCCGCCGACGGCCGGTGCAAGTCGTTCGCGGCGACCGCCGACGGCACCGGGTGGTCGGAGGGCGCGGGCGTTCTCGTGCTGGAACGGCTGTCCGACGCGGTGCGGAATGGTCGGCGAATCCTGGCGGTGGTGCGGGGTTCGGCGGTGAACCAGGACGGTGCGTCCAACGGTCTGAGCGCGCCGAACGGGCCGTCGCAGGAACGGGTGATCCGGTCCGCGCTGGCGAACGCCGGTCTGTCCACTTCGGACGTGGACGCTGTGGAGGCGCACGGGACCGGCACGAAGCTGGGCGATCCGATCGAGGCGCAGGCGTTGCTCGCGACCTACGGCCAGGACCGGGAACGGCCGCTGCTGCTGGGGTCGCTGAAGTCCAACATCGGCCACACGCAGGCCGCCGCCGGGGTCGCCGGGGTGATCAAGATGGTGCAGGCGCTGCGGAACGGCGTCCTGCCGAAGACCCTGCACGTCGACACCCCCACCCCGGTCGTCGACTGGTCCGCGGGATCGGTGGAGCTGCTGACCGGCCACCGGCCGTGGCCCGAGGTCGGCCGACCGCGCCGAGCGGGCGTGTCGGCGTTCGGCGCGAGCGGCACCAACGCCCACGTGGTCCTCGAACAGGCCCCACCCGCGCCGCTCCCGGCCGCCGTTCCGTTCGACCGGGTGCTGCCGTTCGTCCTGTCCGGCCGCTCACCCGCCGCCGTGCGGGCGCTCGCGGCCCGGATCGACCCCGCCGACCCGCACGCCACGGCCTGGTCGCTGGCCACCACCCGGTCCCCGCTGGACTACCGGGCGGTCGTGGTCGCGGACGTCGAGTTGCCCGAGG
>NZ_JBHYHC010000219.1:0-2098 GCF_042738955.1 Umezawaea sp. NPDC059074 | reverse complement strand
CCCGACACCCTGGCGTCCGGGCTCGCCGCCGTGGCCGACCGCGCCGACCCGGTGTTCGCGGTGGACGCCCCGGTCGTGTTCACGTTCTCCGGTCAGGGGTCGCAGCGCGTGGGCATGGGGTCGGGGTTGGCGGCGCGTTTCCCCGTGTTCGCGGAGGTGTTCGACGAGATCCGGGGCTTGTTCGGTGGGCAGTGGGACTTGGAGCGGTTGGACCGTACGGGGTTCGCGCAGCCTGCGTTGTTCGCGTTGGAGGTGGCGCTGTTCCGGCTGGTCGAGTCCTGGGGTGTGCGGCCGGATTTCGTGATCGGGCATTCGGTGGGAGAGCTGGCTGCCGCTCACGTGGCCGGGGTTTTGAGCCTGTCGGACGCGGTGAAGGTGGTGGCCGCGCGGGCGCGGTTGATGGAGGCGTTGCCTGAAGGCGGGGCGATGGCTGCTCTGGGCGTCGCGGACGTCGAGTTGCCCGAGGGCGTGGAGTTGGCGGCGGTGAACGGGCCCTCGTCGGTGGTGGTGTCCGGTGAGGCGGACGCGGTCGCTGCCTTGGTGGGCGAGGTGAAAGCGTTGGGGCGCAAGGCGCAGGTGTTGGACGTGAGCCACGCGTTCCACTCACGGCGGATGGATCCGATGCTGGAGGAGTTCCGCGCGGTCCTGGAGGCGGTGGACCTGCGGGAACCGGTGCTCCCGATGGCGTCCGACGACGTCGTGACGGTCGACCACTGGGTCCGGCAGGTCCGCGAACCGGTCGACTTCGTGCGGATGGTCGAGTCGGTGACGGCACGCGGTGGCGCGCGGTTCGTCGAGATCGGGCCGGACGCCGTGCTGTCGGGGATGTGCCGGGAGATCGTGCCGGACGCGGTGGCGGTGCCGTTGCAGCGCCGGGGCCGGGACGAGGTCACGGCGTTCCTGCGGGGGATGGGCGACGCGTTCGCCGCCGGGGTGGCGGTCGACTGGACCGCCGCGTTCCCGGACGGCGGGCAGCGGGTCGACCTGCCGACGTACCCGTTCCAGCGGCGGCGCTACTGGCTGACGGCGTCCAAGGCGGACACGGCGCTGGGCCACGAGGTGCTCGGCGCGGCGGTGGCGCTGCCGGAGTCCGGGGGCGCGGTGCTGACGGGTGTGCTGTCCCAACGCGCCCAGCCGTGGCTCGCCGACCACGTCGTCGACGGCGAGGTCATCGTGCCCGCCGCGCTGTTCGTCGACCTCGCCGTACGGGCGGGTGACGAGGTGGGCTGCCCGGTGGTGGCCGAACTCGTGGTGGAGGCCGTGCTGGTCTTGCCGCCCGACGCCGACGTGCGGGTGCAGGTCGAGGTCGGCGCGGACGACGACGGCCGCCGGACCGTGGCCGTGCACGCCCGGACCGGCGACGAGCCGTGGACGCGGCACGCGACCGGGACCCTGACGGCCGCGACCGCCCGGCCCGCCGCGGTGGACGAGCCGTGGCCGCCGACCGGGGCCGTCGCCTTGGACGTCGCGGACTGCTACGCCGACCTGGCTCGCTCGGGGTACGGCTACGGGGAGGCGTTCCGCGGGCTCACGGCGGCCTGGCGGCGAGGTGACGACGTGGTCGCCGAGGTGTCGCTGCCGGAAGCGGTGCGAGGACAGCGGTTCGTCCTGCACCCGGTGCTCCTCGACGCCGCCCTGCACGTGCTCGCGCTGGACGCGTCCGGTGAGGTGCTGGTCCCGTTCGCGTGGACCGGCGTGCGGGTGTGGGCGCAGGGCACGACCGCCGTCCGGGCCCGGCTGACCCGCCTCGGCCCGGACGCCGTGCGCGTCGAGGTGACCGACGGCTCCGGGCAGCCGGTGGCCACGGTCGACTCGCTGGTCGTCCGACCGCTGGCGAAGGCGCGCGACGACCTGCACCGGATCCGCTGGGACGAGGTGCCCGCCACGGGCCGAACGGTGTCGTGGAGCCACGACCTGGACAGCACCGAGGGCGTGGTCGTGGCGGACGCCGGGTCGACGCTCGACGCGCTTGCCCTGGTCCAGCGCTGGCTGGCCGAACCGCGGTTCGCGGGTCGGACGCTCGTGCTCGTCACGCGTGGGGCGGTCGCCGTCCACGCGGGCGACGCGGTGCCCGGACTCGCGTCGGCCCCGGTCTGGG
>NZ_JBHYHC010000218.1:0-9791 GCF_042738955.1 Umezawaea sp. NPDC059074 | reverse complement strand
GCGCGCCCCCCCCCCCACCCCCCCCACCCCCCCGCCGTATAACCCAACCCCCCCCCTTGTCAGTCCGCGCGAGTGCCGCTCCGGGCGGGTCTTGGGGGGGCCCCCCCCCCCCCCCCCCGCTCGGGTTCCCCGCGCAGTACAGCCCCACGACGTGGTTGGCGTCGTCGAGCAGGACCGCGCCGGAGTCGCCGTGGTCGCCGAAGCGGCCGCCGGGCGCGGCCTCCACGCGCACCTGGTTGCGCAGCGTCCGCACGCCGAGGTCGTTGCCGAAGTCGAGGGACACCGAGGCGTCCGTGGACACCACCACGGCCTCGGTGAGCCCGGTCGTCCGCCCGCGCTTGCGGACGGCCGTGCCGACGACCGCCGAGGCCCGGCCGCGCACCGGGCCCAGTTCGACGACCTCGGCGCGGCAGTCGAGGTGGCTGCCGAGCAGCAGCGCCGCGCCGTCCACCGAGCCGGACAGCGCCGCCCGCGCCAGGGTGCCGATGCGGTCGTCCCACGGGTGGCCGCCGTCGACCAGGGACGGGTGGGCCATGCCGTCGCCCACGGCCCAGGCGTCGTCGACGCAGGCGACGTGGAACGAGGTCAGCGCCATCACCCGCGGACTGGCCGAGCGCGGCGTGACGAGGGCTCCGAGGGTGCCGACGACGGAGTAGTCGCCGGGCACCGGGACGTCCGGCGGCACGAAGCGGATCACCCGGCACGGGCCGACGCCGATGCCGCCGACCACGCACGTGTGGCGTTCCGCGCCGTGGACGCCGTCGGACCAGGCCAGGGCGCGGTGCGGCAGGAAGGAGTCCTCCACGACGTCGGTCGGCACGTCGCCGTACCGCACGGGGATGGCGAAGCGCTGGCTGTGGTGCTTCACGCCCACGTAGACGACTATCGCGGCCCGGCCGGTCGGCTGTCCGCCGGTGGTCTTCTCGCCGATGTCGACGCCGACCACACCTGGTCGGGCCAGCAGTTCGTCCTCGACGCGTCTCTTGATCGGCCTGATCGCCGCACGCACGTGCTCGTCCAGGTAGGCCATGTCGACCTCCGTGAAGTGCTCACCTCAATGAAACACGCATGGTGAGGACCTGGTCACGCAAGGTCACCCGTTCGGCCGTCGGCAGGAGAGGACTAGAACTCGCAGCCGACCAGCACGGGCTCCGGATGCAGTTCCACGCCGAACGCCACCCGGACGCCGTCGCGGACCTCGCGGGCGAGTTCCAGCAGGTCCTCGGTGCTCGCGCCGCCGCGGTTGGTCAACGCGAGCGTGTGCTTCGTGGACAGCCCGACCCGGCCGCCGGGGCCGAGGTGGCCCTTGGCGAACCCGGCCCGTTCGATCAGCCACGCGGCCGACAGCTTCGAGTAGCCCGACCCCGCCGGGTAGACCGGCACGTCCACGTGCGGGCCCATGCGCTCGGCGATCCGGATCAGGGCGCCCGCCAACGTCGAGTCGTCGACCAGCGGGTTCGTGAAGAACGAGCCCGCGCTCCAGGTGTCGTGGTCGGCGGCGTCGAGGACCATGCCCTTGCCGCGCCGCAGCTCCAGGACGGCCTTGCGGGCCGCGTCGACCGGCACCCGGTCACCCTGCGCGACGCCGAGGACCCGCGCCAGCTCCGCGTAGCGGATCGGCGCGGACAGGCCGCCCGCCGTCAGCGCGAACCGGGCGCGCAGCACGACCGCGTGGTCCGTGCCCTTGAGCACCGACGTGCGGTAGGCCAGGCCCAGCGAGTCCGCGGTGCGGTGCTGGACGTTGCCGCGCCGCCGGTCGAACAGGTCGACCGAGGTCAGCACCTGCGCGATCTCCACGCCGTACGCGCCGACGTTCTGCACCGGCGTCGTGCCCGCGAGGCCGGGGATGCCGGACAGGCACTCCAGCCCGCCAAGGCCCTGCGCCACGGCGTCGGCCACGACGGCGTCCCAGTTCTCGCCCGCCTCGACGGTGAACTGCACCAGCCCGTCGCCCAACGGGTCCGCGCGGCGGCCGGTCGTGGCCACCTGCACGACCGTCCCGGCGAAGCCCGCGTCCGCGACGACCAGGTTCGACCCGCCGCCCAGCAGGAGCAGCGGTTCCTCGGCGGCGTCGGCCGTGCGCACCGCGTCGACCAGGTCGGCGGCCGTGGTGGCCTGGACGAACGTCGTCGCCGGGCCACCGAGCCGGAGCGTGGTGCGCTCGGCGAGCGGCACAGCGGTGCGCGCCTGGGCACTGGACAGCGGGGTGGTCACAACCGTCAACGGTAACCTCCGCGCCATGGCACGCCGCATCGAGCACCACACCACGTCCACGTGGCCCGTGCAGGACGTCTTCAAGGCGTTGGTCGACGAAAGCTATCTCCGCGACCGGTTGGCCGTCCTGGGCGGCACCGACGCGCAGCTGGTGTCGTTCGACGAGAGCGACGGGAAGACGTCGTACCAGCTCAAGCAGGGGGTGTCCGCCGAGCACCTGCCGTCGGTGGCCAAGAGCCTGCTGGGCGGCGACCTGGTGATCCACCGCACCGAGGTGTGGACCGAGGCTGGTGCGACCGGCACGGTCGAGGTGACCCTCAACGGCGTCCCCGGCAGGCTGGACGGGACGATCGTGCTGTCCGAGCACCAGGGCGGCACGAGGTCCGCGCTCACCGGCCAGGTCAAGGTCAGCATCCCGCTCATGGGCGGCAAGCTGGAGACGATGATCGCCGAACAGGTCGCCAAGCTGCTCGACAAGGAAAACGAGTTCACCACCGAATGGCTCGCAAACCGCGGCTAGCCGCCGGCCGGGCGCGCACGCTCGGCCTGCCCACCAGGGGCACCACCAACCCGAACCGGCTGCGGCGGGTCGACCGCTGGATGGTCGGCACGCCGCTGGTCGTCGACGCCCTGAACGCCGCGCCCGACCCGCTCGTGGTGGACCTCGGCTACGGCGCCACGCCCGTGACCACGGTCGAGATGGCCGCGCGCCTGCGGGCCGTGCGCGCGGACGTGCGCGTGCTCGGGTTGGAGCTGGACGCCGACCGGGTCGCCGCGGGCGAGGCGGCGGCCGACCCGCCGCGGCTGGAGTTCCGCCGGGGCGGGTTCGAGCTGGCCGGGGCCAGGCCGGTGCTGCTGCGCGCGTTCAACGTGCTGCGGCAGTACACGGAGGAGCAGTCGCACGAGGCGTGGGCGACGATGCTCGGCCGCCTCGCGCCCGGCGGGCTGCTGGTCGAGGGCACGTGCGACGAGATCGGCAGGCGGTGCTCGTGGATCGCGCTCGACGCCGACGGGCCGCTGACGTTCACCCTGGCCTGCCTGCCCGCCGACCTGGAGACGCCCGGCGACCTCGCCGAGCGGCTGCCCAAGTCGCTGATCCACCGCAACGTCGACGGCGAGCGCGTGCACCGGCTGCTGGCCGAGCTGGACGCGTGCTGGGCGACCGCGGCCCCGTTCGCGCCCTTCGGTCCACGGGCCCGCTGGGTCGAGGCGGTCCGCCTGCTGGCCGCCCGCGACTGGCCGGTGCTCGACACCCGGAAGCGCTGGCGGCTGGGCGAGATCACGCTCCCGTGGGACGCGGTGAAACCCCTAGGCTGATCGCCGTGGAGCACCGCGAGTTCGTCGACCACTACACCGTCCAGGTCCGCGCGCTGCGGGCCGCGGCCGTGGAGGCCGGGCCGTCGGCTCCGGTCGACACCTGTCCGCTGTGGACCGTCCACGACCTCGTGCGGCACATCGCCGGGGTGAACGCGTGGGCGTTGGCCGCGCTGCGCTCGGACGCGGTCGACCAGCGGCCCGAGTGGCCGCCCGCGCCGGACGAGTGGGACGACCTGCTGGAGTGGTGGGACGGGCAGGCGGCGGACCTGGCCGACGAGCTGCGGGCGGCCGACCCGGCGACGCCGAGGTGGACGCTCATCGGCGCCGAGACCGCGGGCTTCTGGGCCCGCAGGCAGGCCCACGAGGCCGCCATCCACCGCCTGGACGCCGAGCACGCGTGGCGCGGCGAGGACGTGCCGCCGCTGCTGTTCACGCCGGAGTTCGCCGCCGACGGGATCGACGAGTTCCTGACCCGGATGACGGTGATCGCCGCCCGCCGCAGGCCGGTGGAGCGCGCCGGGGTGCTCGTGCTGCACGCCGCCGACGCGGGCCGCGCCTGGGAGGTGCGGCTGACGCCCGGCGAGGCGCCGGTCACCGGACCGGTCACCGGCTCCGGCACGGACGGGGACGCGACCGTGGTCGGCACGGCGGACTCCGTGTTCCGCGCGGTGTGGGGCAGGCCCAGCGGCGCGGTGGTCTCCGGCGACACCGCACTCCTGGACGCGCTGCCCAGGATGTGATCCTGGATACTCACCACCCGTGCCCCAGCCTGAACGCCGCTACGTCATCACCTTCGGGTGCCCCGACCGGACGGGCATCGTCGCCCGGATCTCGTCGTTCCTCGCCGACAACGGCGGCTGGATCGTGGAGGCGGCCTACCACACCGACCCGGACACGGGCTGGTTCTTCACGCGCCAGGAGGTGCGGGCGGACTCGCTGCCGTTCGGCGTGACCGAGCTGCGCGCCCGGTTCACCGAGATCGCGCGGGAGCTCGGCGGGCATACGAGCTGGCGGATCACCGACACCGGCGAGCGCAAGCGCGTGGTCATCCTGGTGTCGAAGGAGGGCCACTGCCTCTACGACCTGCTCGGCCGGGTCGCCGCGGGCGAGCTGGACGCCGACGTGGCCGCGGTCATCGGCAACCACGCCGACCTCGCGGGCATCACCAGGGCGCACGGCATCCCGTTCCACCACGTGCCGTTCCCGGCGAACGACCCGGAGGGCAAGCAGGCCGCGTTCCGGCAGCTGCGGCAGCTCGTGGACGCCAACGAGCCGCACGCCGTCGTGCTGGCGCGGTTCATGCAGATCCTGCCGCCGGAGCTGTGCGCGGACTGGATCGGCAAGGCCGTCAACATCCACCACAGCTTCCTGCCGTCGTTCGTCGGCGCCCGGCCGTACCACCAGGCGCACCGGCGCGGCGTGAAACTGGTCGGGGCGACCTGCCACTACGTGACGGCGGACCTGGACGCGGGCCCGATCATCGAGCAGGACGTGATCCGGGTCGACCACGGCGACGCCATCGGCGACATGGTCCGAAAAGGACGTGACGTGGAGAAAGCCGTGCTGGCAAGGGGTTTGCGCTGGCACCTGGAGGACCGCGTGCTGGTGCACGGGAACCAGACCGTCATCTTCTGAGTGCCCGAAAGGACACCGGCCCCTGCCTGAAAGGCCCACTTCCGGGATATTTCCGAGTTTCCGAAAACGGCGGTGAACCGCCTGGGCGCGGGATGCGTGTATGGGTCGCACACCGAATCCCCCGGCTCGTCACCCACTCGGAGAATCCCATGCTGCGCAAGCACGTCTGGCCCCTTGCTGCCCTTTTCGCGGTAGGAGCGATCACCCTGTCCGCCTGTGGCGGAGCCACCGGCGGCACCGCGGCTCCCGCGACCCCCGCGGGTCAGTCCCAGAGCGCCGAGGACAGCGGCGCCACCGACGCCTCCCTGCTCTCCGGCACGCCGAAGTCGAACAAGGCCGACGAGAAGTCGGGCGACATGGCCCCGGCCGACGCCCCCAAGGAGGTCAAGGAGCGCTGGGTCTCGCTGCGCTCCTCCGCCGCCGGTGAGCTGGACCCGGTGGTCGTGAACGGCTCCGGTTTCACGCTCTACCGCTTCGACAAGGACACCGCGAAGCCGTCGAAGTCCAACTGCAACGGCGACTGCGCCGTGACGTGGCCGCCGGTGACCGTCGCCAAGGGCGGCAAGGTGTTCATCGCGGGCGTCAAGAAGGAGGACGTCGGCTTCGTCAAGCGCGACGACGGCAGCATCCAGGTCACCCTCGGCGGCTGGCCGGTCTACAAGTTCTCCAAGGACACCAAGCCCGGTGACACCCTGGGCCAGGGCGTCGGCGGCACGTGGTTCGGCGTCACGCCGGACGGCCAGAAGGCCGGTCCGACCGCCAAGCCCGCCCCGGCTCCCGCACCCAAGCCCGACGCCAAGCCCGCCACGTCCGTGACCGTGTTCACCGGCAAGAACTTCGACGACACCAGCGGCAACAACTTCGCCGCGGGCATCGCCAACCCCGGCTGCAACGACCTGCGCGGCGCGTTCCAGTCGCTGACCGTCAGCGGTTCCATCAAGATCTGGTCCGAACTCGGCTGCAAGGGCACGTCCAAGGTCGTCACCGACGACGTCGCCGACGTGGCCGCGCTGGGCTTCACCGCGGGCATCAAGTCCGTCTTCCTGGGCTGAGGCTGAGTCCGACGTGAAAGCACTGGTGATCGCGGCGGTCTCCGCCGCACTGCTGGCCGGCTGCGCGCAGAGCGTGCCCGGCAAGGCGGGCGAGTCGTCGAGGCTCGACCCGTTGAAGGTGGCCGGACTCGCGATCACCACGGGCGACAGCGGTCCGCGGCCGGGAGCCCCCGCCGCGGACCGCCAGGTCCGCAACACCGACGGTGGCGCGATCGACAAGCTGGCGGCCGGCGCGGTCGCCGACGTCGAGGGCTACTGGGAGAGCCAGTTCCCCGACCGGTTCGGCAAGGACTTCGAGCCGGTGAAGACCCTGGTGTCCTACGACTCGCGCGGCGAGAACCAGCGGCTGTGCGGCACGGACACCAAGGGCCTGGTGAACGCGTTCTTCTGCTCCACCGACGACCTGATCGCCTGGGACCGCGGCGAACTCCTGCCGTCGTTCGAGCCGATCTCGTCGGTCGCCGTCCTGGCCCACGAGATGGGCCACGCGGTGCAGTTCCGGCTCGGCGTCGGCGGCAACACGCCGACGATCGTCAAGGAGCAGCAGGCGGACTGCTACGCGGGCAACTACTTCCGCTGGGTCGCCGAGGGCAACTCCAAGCGGTTCCAGGTGTCCACGGGCCCCGGCCTCAACCAGATCCTCACGACCCTGTTCGCCATCCGCGACTCCGCGGGCAGCGCCTTCGACGCGGAGGGCGCGCACGGCACGGCGTTCGACCGCGTGACGGCGTTCACCTTCGGCTTCTCCGAGGACCCGCAGCGCTGCGCGGCCATCGACCTCGCGGAGATCGGCAAGCGCAGCACCCAGGACGTGTTCGGCGCGCAGGACGGCGACATCGGGTTCGGCGCGGGCAACCTGAAGGTCGACGACCAGCAGGCGTTGCAGGACTTGAAGAACAGCCTGATCGCCGCGTTCCCGGACTCGAAGGTCCGGTGGGACGGCAAGTGCGCCGACACGACGCCCGCCAGCTACTGCAAGGGCGGTGTCGTCGGCATCGACCTGAAGGCGTTGGTGAAGGTCGGCAAGCTCGGCGACTTCGCCGCGTTCGGCGCGGTCGCGTCCCGTTACGCGATCGCCGTGCAGGACTCGATGGGCCTGTCGATCGAGGGCGTGGTCGCGGGTCAGCGCACGGCGTGCCTGACCGGCCAGTGGGCGAACACGATCATCCGCTCCCGCAAGGCGCCGCTCCAGCTGTCACCGGGCGACCTCGACGAGGCGATCGCGGAACTCCTGTCGCGCGGCAGCCTCATCGCGGGCGACGCGAAGGGCGTGACCATTCCGTCCGGTTTCGCACGGGTCGAGGCGTTCCGCGACGGCTTCCTCAACGGCACCGGCCAGTCCTGCACCACCCGTTACCGCTAACAGGCCGATTCCCGGTTCGCACCGCCGTACGATTCGGCGGTGCGAACCGAGATCAGCGACCTCGACCAACTGCGCGCGACACCGGACCTGCGCGGCGCGGTCCTCACCGGCCTCGACCTGACGTCCGAGGACCTCCGCGGCCCGCTCGACGGCGCCCTGTTCCTCGGCTGCGTCCTCTCCCCCGCACTGCAACGCCGAGCGGAAGCAGCGGGCGCACTCACGTTCCCCGTCATCCCGGACGTCCCGTACGACGTCTACCGCACCAGGCTCTACACCCCAGCGGAACTCTTCGCGGGCTTCGACCCAACTAACCCCGCGTCCTACACGGACACCCTCGACGCCCGCGTCTACCGCCACAGCAGGCACCTGGGCACCCGCCCAGACCCGTTGCACGCCTTGGCGGAACGCCTCCACGACCACGCCATCACCGAGGCCCTGGACGAGGTCCTGACCGGCAAGCCGGTAGCGGTCATGGGCGGCCACGCCCTGTCCCGCGACTCAACGGGCTACCGCGCCGCCGTGGACCTGGGCGTAGCACTCGGCAAAGCAGATTTCACGGTCCTCACCGGCGGCGGCCCCGGCGCCATGGAAGCCGTCCCCTTGGGCGTCCGCCTGGCCGACCGGACCACCGTCGACGACGTCCTCACCCACATCTCCAGGGCCCCCCGCTTCGGCGCGGACGACGAGAGCATCGGCCACTGGCTGGCCGCGTTCCCCACAGACCTGCCGACAACGGCGACCCCACGCACGATCGGCATCCCCACCTGGTTCTACGGCCACGAACCGCCGAACCCGGCCTGCGAGGTCCACGCCAAGTACTTCGCCAACTCCGTCCGCGAAGAGGGCCTGCTCACCGTCGCGACAGGCGGCATCGTCTACACGCCGGGCAAGGCGGGCACCGTCCAGGAGGTCTTCCAGGACTTCTGCCAGAACTACTACGGCAGCGTCGGCCCGGCGGCCCCGATGGTGTTCCTGGGCAAGGACTTCTGGCTCAACGAGGTCCCAGCAGCCCCCTTGGTCCAACAACTCGCACGGGGCCGCGAGGCCGAGCAGTGGATCATCGTCACCGACGACGTCGACGAGGCCCTCGCCTTGCTCACCTCGTACCAGGCCGGGTGAATTCAGCGAACATCTTCAGCAATCTGACAGGTTCGCCGGTCACAATCACCGTTTCCCCCCGACGAGCCCCCAGGTGACACCGTGAGCGAACTCGTACTGCTGTCCAACCCACGGGTAGCCGCCCTACCGGCAGACGAGTGCGGCGAGCCGCTGGTCGACCTCCGCACCATCGACGAACTGACTTTGGACACCCGCCAAGCAGACCAAACGGGCGCCTACGTCCACCTCAGAGCAGGCGTGGCAGAACGCCTACTGGTAGCCCAAGGCCTACTCCCCACGGGCTTGAAACTCCTGATCGTCGAGGGCTACCGCCCCCTCTGGCTACAGGAACGCTATTTCGAGGAATACGCAAACGCCCTCCACGAGGACAACCCCACGTGGTCGGAAGCAGAACTCCGCACCCAGGCCAGCAGGTACATCTCCCCACCGGAAATAGCCCCGCACGTCAGCGGCGCGGCAATCGACCTGACCCTGTGCACAGAATCCGGCGAAGAGCTGGCAATGGGCACCGAGGTCAACGCCAGCCCGGAGGAAAGCAACAACGCCTGCTACACGGACGCCACCACAATCTCCCCCTTGGCCAGGTACAACCGCCGCATCCTGATCCACGCAATGCGCACAGCGGGCCTGGTCAACTACCCAACGGAGTGGTGGCACTGGTCCTACGGCGACCGCTACTGGGCCATGCTCACAGGCGCCCCAGCAGCCCTCTACGGCCCCCAAGACCTAGACCTCTAGGCCCCCAGGCCAGCCGTCGGCCCCCGACCCAAACCCAACCCCGTGACCAACGGGACCCACCGGCCCCCGGCCCCAACCGGCCCCCTGACCAACGGGACCTCACCGGCCCCCGGCCCCAACTCAACCCCGTGACCAACCCGACCCGACCGCTACCTGCACCGATCGGAACTGCTCTCTCAATCTTCCGGCCCCCGGCCGGCACTGGCACCGATCGAAATCCGCAACGTGCCGGCAGGTTCTTTTAACCCCCACCCCGGCCGGCCCCCGATTGTTTTTGCGCCCCCACCCTTTTTCGTCTTGTCAAGGCGTCTTTCCAGCCTTGACAAGACGAAAAAGGGTGGGATAATTGGCGC
>NZ_JBHYHC010000217.1:0-9855 GCF_042738955.1 Umezawaea sp. NPDC059074 | reverse complement strand
ACCAGGACATCCTTGACTCCCCCACGAAGACGGCGTTCCAGTGGAGTACCAGAAAAACCGAGGGAAGATCATGTTTTTGGTCGAAGTGGGGGTCAGAGTTCGTCCGGTGCTGGGCCGGTCCACGCCCACGCGAAGGTGACCAGGACGAGCAGGCCCACGACGAACACGGGCGCGTCGGCGAGGAAGTGGCCGCGGAGGGCACCGAACACCCCGGCCACCAACGGAACCAGCCAGATCGCGGGCGGTGGCTTGACCGGTTGGGCGTAGCGGGCGCGGTCGCGGTGGGGCTGGACGACGAAGAGCATCCCGAAACCGCCCTTGCGGCGCAGGCGGCTCGCGGGCCAGAGCCGCACGCCCGGTTCCGGCTCCACCACCGCGCGGCCGAGGATCCCCTTGGTCGCGCGCACCGAGACGGTTCGGCCCGGCTCGACCACCTCCAGCGCGGGATCCCAGTGCACGCGCTGCCACCGCACGCCCGGCAGCGAGCGCGGCACCGGTTGGACGAGCGCGTCGGCGTCGAAGGGGAGTTCCGGCGGGAAGAGCAGCAGTTCCGCGACGCTGCCGGTGGACCCCATCTGGACCTGGTTGCGGCCGCGGATCACGACGACCCGCATCGGGGTCGGGTCGGCCGCCGCGGCGGACCGGTTGAGTCGCCACCGCAGGGTCCACGCGAGCAGGACCAGCAGGACCAGGCCGCCGATCACCGCCGTGGGCCACCAGAAGTCCCACCCGGTGAGCTGGTCGGCGTTGCGGATGCCGGGTTCCAGGATGACCACGTTCGTCGGGTCCGGGATGACGGCGTACGGCCCGAGGTTGGGGTCCTTGCCCTCACCGGGTTCGTAGCGGAGCCGGATCTCCTGGCTCGCCCGCCACTTCGACGGCTCGTCCACCGTCACGAGCAGCAGTTGCTCGTCCTCCTCCTCGTCGTGGTACGCCACAACGGTTTTCTCGTCCGTCGGCCGGAACCCCTCCGCGAGCCTGCCCACGGTCTCGGCGGTGGCGCGGCCGCGGAGGGCGTTGTCGGCCGAGACCCGGACCAGGCCGACCCCGGCCACCAGCACCAAAGCCGCCGCCGCGGTGATGATGGAGTAGCGGACGACGGCCAACACCGGACGTTCCGACGACCAGGACATCCCCGACCCCCCAAAGCTTGTGTGCCAAGGGAATACCAGTAAGTCGAGGGGATGTCACGTTCTTCTCGTCGGGGGACTACCCGAGCTTGGCCGCCACGTGGTGGGCCGCGTCGAGCAGCGCTTCGGCGGGCCCGCCGGACGGGGAACTGCGGGCGATGCCGTGGGCCATCGTGGTGAACACGAGGTCGTGCAAGGGTTTCTGCAACTGCCAGTAGAGCCTGCCCGCCAGGCCGTCCGGGGTGAAGGTGACGGTCTGGCGGTAGCGCGTGCGGCCCTCGTGCTCGTCGACGGCCATCTCCAGGACGGTGTCGCCGGGCATCCGCATGTCCGCGTGCAGCACCAGCCTGCGGGCGGTGTCGTCGCGGTGCCGGACGGTCCAGAAGTCGACCACGTCGCCGTCGGCGAGTTCCGGTGCCCGGCCCCGGTAGAGCCCGACGCCGCCCGCGAGGTGGTCGAGCGCGCCGCGGACGGTCCACACCAGGGGGATCGTCCGCCACCCGTTCGCGCCGCCGAGTCCGGTGATCGTGCGCCAGACCTCGTCGGGCCCGGCGGACGACGGCAGCACGACCTCGTCGACGAACGGCGTGTCCGCGGTGGCCTCGCCCTCGGGGTCCGGGCAGGCGGCGCGGATCGCGTTGTCCACGGTCGTCGGGCCGCCGGGCGGTGGGGGCAGCACCTCGGTGACGTCGAGGTCGGTGGGCTCCAGGTCGTGCTCCAGCGAGGCGAACAGCGGCGCGGCGACGGACGAGGGGATGGGCGTCACGAGACCCGCGAGCGTGGCCGCCACGCGGTGCGACCACAGGGGAGCGGGCACCGGCAGCCGCACCCGCAACCCGGTCACGCGGGCGTAGCGCTGCACCAGTGAGAGGTAGCTCAGGGCCTCCGGGCCGGACACGTCGAACGCGCCGCGCACCGGCCGGTCCAGGTCCGCCGCGGCGAGCAGGTAGTGCACGACGTCCGCCACGGCGACCGGCCTGCTGGTGTTGCGCATCCACCGGGGCACGGGCACCCACGGGGACAGGCGGGCGGCGCTGAGCAGGTCGAAGCTGGCCGACCCCCGCCCGATGACCATGGAGGCCTGCAACGCCAGCGCGGGCACGGCCCCGGCCGTGAGGATGTCGCCGACCTCCGCGCGGGAGGCCAGGTGCGCCGACACGTCGTCGGACGTGGGCCGCGGTCCGCCGAGGTAGACGACCTGCCGGACGCCTGCGGCCGCCGCCTGCTCCGCCAGGACGGTCGCCGCGCGGCGGTCCACGTCGGCGAAGTCGTCGCGGTCCAGCGAGTGCACGAGGAAGTACACGACCTCGACGCCGTCGAGCGCGGCGCGCACGGCCTCCGGGTCGGTGGCGTCGCCGACGTGGACGGCGACGGAGAGCGGGGCGTCGGGGTCGCGGACCAGCGCGCGCACGGCGTGACCGGCCTCGACCAGGGCCGGGACCAGCAGCGATCCGAGGTAGCCCGTCGCGCCCATGACCAGGCAGCGAGCGGCGGGGGAGGGGCGCATCGTCACCACGCTAGGGGCAGGGGGGCGTCCGCGCTGATCGGCGCGGGGTAGCGTCGAGCCACGTGCTCACCACGATCGCCGTCCTGGTCGTCCTCGGCTGCCTGAGCGGCGTCACGACCGTCCTGTTCGGATTCGGCGGGGGCTTCGTCACCGTCCCGGTCGTGTACGCGGTGGCCGCGAGAGGTCCGGACGCGATGCACGTCGCCGTGGGCACGTCGGCGGCGGTGATGGTGGTGAACTCGCTCGGCGCGACGCTCACGCTGCACCGCTCGGGGCGGTTGCGGCGCGAGTACCTGTGGCCGCTGTCGGGGTACGTGGCGCTCGGCGCGGTCGTCGGCAGCCTGGCCGCGGGCGCGGCCCCGGACTCCCTGCTGCACCTGCTGTTCGCGGTGTACCTGGGCATCACGATCGTGGACAGCCTGCTGCGCCGCGGGTTCCTGGCGGGCGGTGGCGAGCCCCGGCCGTTGGGCCCGGTCACGACCACGGCAGGCGGGATCGGGATCGGCGCGGTGGCGAGCTTCCTCGGGGTGGGCGGCAGCGTGATGACCGTGCCGCTGCTGCGCCGCCGCGGCCTGCCGATGGTCGAGGCCGCCGCTATGTCGAATCCGTTGAGCCTGCCGATCGCGGTCGTCGCGACCACCCTCTACCTGGTCGGACCCGGTCCGTCCGGCGCGGTCGACCCGGTCGCGGCGGCGGCGCTGCTCGCCGGGTCGCTGCCGACCATCGCCCTCGCCCGGCGGGTGCTGCCGCCGATCCCGGACCGGGCGCACGCCGTCGCCTACGTCGGCCTGCTCGCCGCGGCGCTGGTCGCCGTCCTGGTGAGGGGTTGACGCAACCCGATGGTTGCCATAATATCGCAACCAACAAGTTGCTACTCAAGGAGGCAGTCATGGGATTCCCCGATCGCATCGAACGGGTCGTCGAGATCGCCCACTCGCCCGCCAAGGTGTGGGCCGCGATCACCACGGCCGAGGGGCTCGGCACGTGGTTCGGCAACGACGCCGAGATCGACCTGCGCCCCGGCGGCACGGCCCGGCTGACGTGGACCGGCGGGCACGTCGCCGACCTGCGGATCGAACGGGTGGAGGAGCCGACCGCGTTCGCCTACACCTGGCACATCGAGGGCCTGCCGGACGACGACCCGCGCCGCACGTACGTGGAGTTCACCCTCGAACCGGTCGGGGCGGGCACGCGGCTGACCGTGGTCGAGTCCGGGTTCGCCCAGGCCCCGGAGGACGTGCGCCGCAAGGCTTTCGACGGCAACACCCAGGGCTGGGCCGCCGAACTGGGCGAACTGGTCGACTACCTCGATGCAGCCTGACACCGAGGCCATCGCCGAACGGGTCTTCGCCGCGCTGGCCGACCCGAGCCGCCGGTCCCTGCTGGCCGCGCTCGCCGAGGGCGGCCCCGCCACGGCGACCGACCTCGCGAACCGGTTGCCCATCACCCGGCAGGCGATCGCCAAGCACCTGGCCCTGCTCACCGAGGCCGGGCTGGTGACGGCCGAACCGGGGGAGCGGCGGCGCGTCCGCTACCGACTCCGGTCGGCTCCGATGCGGGTGGCGCAGCAGTTCCTCGCCGCGCTCGCCCGCGACTGGGACGGCCCGCTCGGCGCGTTGACGGACTACCTGGACAAGACCTGAGTCAGCGACCGGTGGCGGCCAGGACGGCGGTGGCGATGGCCTCGTGGCCCGCGGGAGTGGGGTGCACGTCGGTGAGGTCGCAGAAGTACGTCAACGCGCACACCCGCGCCACCGCGGTCGGCACCTGCCCGTGCTCGGGGTCCTGCGTGGTCTCGGTCAGGGGCGCGTAACCGCCGGTCGCCGCCGTCACGTCGACGAACGTGGCCCCGACCTTCTCGTACTCGGCCTTCAGGGCGGTGTTGAAGAAGTTCTGGAACAGCGGCACCGACAACCGTGCGAGGTCCTGACCGTTCGGGAACGCGGACGACACCCACGCGCCCAGGAACATGTCCGGGTAGGTCAACCCGACGATCGGCGCGTCCCCCGCGGCGTCCCGCAGCGCGGGCAGCACGGCGGCCAGGTTGGCCCGCACCGTGGCCACCGCCTGCACCGCACACGTCAGGGCCTCGGCCGCCCGCGCGCACGGCGCGAGATCGTTGCCACCGATCACGACGGTCACCAGCCCAACCCGCCCCTGGTTCTCCCGCAACACCCGCACCGCCGCGTCCAGTTGCCCCGTGCCCGCCGGGTCGGCCGCACCGGGGGCGCGGTTGGCGGGAGAACAGGCGGAGTCGTCCCGCAACTGCACGGACGTGGCACCACTGCACGCCACGTTCACCAACCGCAGTCCTGTTCGCTCGGCGACTAGGGAGGTGAAACCACCCGTGGGTGCGCTCGTAGCCGCCGGGGGCTGGTAACCGGTGGCGTACGAGTCGCCTAGTGACACGTACACCTGGTCGGCCGGGGGCGGGGTGCTGCTGGAGGTGGTGGCGGACGTGGTCGCGGGAGTCTCGAGAGCCTGCCCACCACACGCCGCAAGCCCCACCAACAACACCCCGACCAACGCAACCCGTCGCCCAACCCGCACGTTGTCCCCTTCTCGCCTCGGTTCCCGAGGGTACAGAAGGCCAGGTCTTTGACCGGTCGGTCCACAGTGGACCGACCGGTGCGTGCGGTAAGCCGACGTTCGGTTGGCCTCGAACAGGTGGTATCCGCAGTTCTGCGTTGTGCTGGGGCGGTGGGGTCGGCTCTTGTGGCGGTCGGCCGGAAGGTCCGGTCGGTGAGGCGTGGGGTGGGCGTTGGCCGAGTCCGAGACCGATGATGTGCCAGGCCCTGGCACTCAGATCGGCACCGCGTCGGATGGAGGGCAGGTCTACCAGGCGACGCGGGATCTCACAGTGCACAACGTGTCGGCACCACCGCGGATGGGGTTGGCGTCCTGGGTCGCGGTAGTGGTTGTGACGGTTGGGGTTGCGGCACTCGCGATCTTCCTGCTGCCGTGGCCGAGTCTCCAAGCGCCGACAGGATCGACTCGCGACACATCGGTCCCCCCGCAGGGGTCGGTGTCGCTGCTCGACGACAAGTGGAAGGGCGCGGATTTTCACCAGGAATCCGCAACGATCAACGGCCAGAGCTATCCGCGCGCGATGACGGCGAAACTGGGCTGCGTGCGAGCGCGGAACATCTCACACCCATTGCCGCCAGGGCATCCCCGGCACTTCACGATGCTCATCGGACTGGTCGATCCCAAGCCGGGAGAAGTAACCGGCGTCACCTTTCGATTTACCGTGGACGGTCAGGAGCGTGAAGGCACGTTTGCCGTCAGCTCAGGCCAGCCGCCGACACAGGTCCCGATCCCGGTCGACTCGGCCGCTTCGATCACCATGGTGGTGACCACGAGCAACGGTAAGTATTGCGAGTCGACGACGGTGGCGATCGTCGATCCGGAACTGGCCGAGTGACTGCCACACCGACCGGGTGAGAATCCGTCCTAGGCGATGCCCGCCGCGATGAGTTGTGGCCAGATCACGCCTTGGTCGACGACCTCGACGCCCAGTTTCTCGGCCTTGGTCAGTTTGCTCTCGCCGACGCCCGCGCCGGTGATCAGCAGGTCGGTGCTGGCCGACACCGAGGACGCCGTGGTCGCCCCTGCCTTCTCGCACAGGCGTTGGAAGGTCGGGCGGGCGACTTTTTCGCCGGAGCGGGGGTCGTTGATCGCGCCGGTGATCACCACCGTTTTGCCTGCCAGGGGAGCGCCTGCCGCGACGACCGGTGGCAGGTCTTCCTCGCGGACGTCCAACGACACCCCGCGTTCGCGTAGGCGCTCCAACTCGGGGCGTAGGCGGGTGAGGTGCTCGACCAGGGACGCGGCGACCTTGGGACCGATGTCCTCCACGGCCACCAGGCCATCCACACCAGCGTCGAGGACGTCTTCCAGGGAGTCGAAGCCCGCACGGCACAGGCGGGCCGCGGTGCCTTCCGAGGCCATCGGGATGGCGAGGCCGATCAAAGCCCGGCGGAGGCCGACCTGGCGGCTGGTGTCGATAGAGTCGATCATGCGGGTTGCCGAGACTTCGCCGATGCGGTCGAACTCCAGCAGGCGTTCCTTGGTCAGGGTGTAGAAGTCCGACGGGTTCACCAGGATCCCGGCTTCGGCGAGGCGTTCGATCCACACCCCGCCGACGGCCTCGATGTCGGCCGCGGCGCGGGAGGCCCAGTGGATCAACCGGCGCACGGTCTGGGCGGGGCAGGCCACGTTGGTGCAGAACAGTTCCCGGCTGTTGCCCTGCTCGGTCAACGGCTGGGCGCACGAGGGGCATTCGCTCGGGGGCACGATCTCGCGTTCCTCGCCGGTGCGCTTGGACGCGTCCAGCACACCTGCAACGAAGGGGATCACGTCGCCGGCGCGGCGGACGAGGACGGTGTCGCCGATGCGGATGCCGCGGGCGCGGATGACCTCCTGGTTGGCCAGCGTGGCGCGGGTGACGGTGGTGCCGCCGACGAACACCGGTTCCAGCCACGCGACCGGGGCGATCTTGCCGGTTTTGCCGACGTCCCAGACGACGTCGGACAGCACGGTGGTCTTCTCCTCGGCGGCGAACTTGAACGCCAACGCCCCGCGTGGGGAGTTCGAGCGGGTGCCGGCGGCGGCGTAGGCGGTGCGGTCGGCCAGGCGCAGCACGGCGCCGTCGAGGTCGTAGTCCAGGTCGTTGCGCTGCTGCTCGATCGCGGTGATCACCTCCTGGGCGGCATCGGCGTCGTCGCAGTGACGCATGTCGGCGGCGGCGAACCCGAGTGTGCGCAGACCGCGTTCCAGGTCGGCCTCACCAGCGTCGGGGTCGGTGTCCAAGTCGAAGGCGAAGAACTGGAGCCGACGCTCGGCGACCGTGGCCGGGTCCTTCGCACGCAGGGTGCCAGCGGCGGCGTTGCGGGGGTTGATCAGCGGCTTGTCCGGGTGCGCGACGTTGTAGGCGGTGAACGTGGAGCGCAGCATCACGGCCTCGCCGCGCACCTCGACCCGGCCCGGCGCGTCGACCCGCGCGGGGACCCCGTCGGTGAGGGCTTTGACCAGCGGGGTCACGTCGTCGCCGGTGGTGCCGTCACCACGGGTGACCGCGCGGGCGAGTCGGCCGTTCTCGTAGACCAGGGCGAGCGAGAGGCCGTCGAGTTTGGGCATGACCACGACGGGTTGGCCGGGGAAGCGGCCGAAGAACGCGGCGACCTGCTCGGGCTTGGTCGACTTCTCCAGCGACAGCATCGGCCGCGAGTGCCGGATCGGCGCGTGCAGCACGCCGGGTGCGCCGACCTGCTCCAGCGGGTTGGGGTCCGGGGTCAGGTCCGGGTGCTCGTCGATCAGGCCGCGCAGCTCGTCCTCGACGACGTCGTACTCGGCGTCGGCGACCAGCGGCGAGCCTCGGTAGTAGGCGTCGCGCAGCACGACGATCCGGTCGGCCAGTTCCTGGATGCGTTCCCGAGCGTTCACGGCGCATGACGCTACCTCGACCCGCTCGAGAACGACTGGTGATCGCGGGTTTCGCGGGAACCCGGTCGGGTGGCGTGGCGTCGGAGCGTCGTGAGCCAGACGCGGCGGGTGAGGTTGTCCACGGCGGCGCTGTGGGTGTGGGGCGTGGACGCGGTGGCGGGCGTGCTGGCGGTGTGGCACGGGTGGGGGATCCTGATCACGCCCGAACGGACGTTCTTCTGGTTCATGACGTTCGCCGACCTGGTGGTCGTGGCGGTCGCGGTGTGGCTCGGCCGCCAGTGGCCGCGGCACGCCGACATCGGCCCGGACGGGATCGTGCTGCTGCGGCAGCGCGTCCGGTACGACGCGGTCACCGAGATCCGCCTCGGTGACGTGTCGGCGAAACCGTTCTGGCTCGCGTTCTGGCTGCCGACCTCGCTCGTGGTCGGGTTGATCGTCGCGCTGATGGGCTCGGGGTCGTTCGCCTGGGAGGTCCTGGAGATCGGCACCGCGAACGGGCGCGCGCGCCTGCGGTGGCGCACCAGCGTGGGCCACGACGAGGTCGTCAAGGCGTTGCGCGCCGCCCGACCGGACCTGGAACCCCGCTACGGCCTCGACGGAACCGCGCCCGCACAGGACTTCTCACCCCGGATGTCGGTCGGCGGCGGCCTGCTCGCCGCCTGCCTGGCGGCGTGGGCGGTCATCGGCGGCTGGTCCGGCCTCCAACTGCTCGACCAGTCCACACTGGAGGGCCCGTACTCCGTCGAGGCGACCTCGGCGACGTTGACCAGGGTGACCGACCGGCTGAAGGGATACGATCCGCTGCCCGACGTCCACCCTGAGTACCAGACGTGGAACTGCGACCGGACCAACTACCTGCTCGGCCCGTCGTCGGACGTGGTCGACCTGCACCTCAAGATCGTCTCGCCGAACGTGCCGGAGGCCACCGCGGACGCCATCGAGGCACGCCTGCGCCACGACTCCGGCATGGCCCCCGACGACTACCTGTTCCGGGTCGGCGGCACCGACTCGGACGTGTCCATCGACATCCCGGTCGTCGACACGCTGTACATCGAGATCTTCACCGGCTGCGTCCACGCAGACGACCTGCCCGCCCTCCAGCAACGCCTCGACGCCATGGCGGCCGCCCTGGGAGCCCGCTGACCCTCAGCCGAGGTCCCAGCGCGACGCACCCTGCGGCTCGGCGGTGGCCACCCCGACACCGGTGCGCACGACGAGCCGGTACAGGTGCCACGGCGGCGGCCCGGCACTGGGCGCGGTGAAGGACGCGGTCAGCGCGTCACCCACCACCTCCACCGGCCACCCACCCGTCCGGTAGACAGCCGCCACCCGCTCCAGTTCACCGCCGTCCACCACCCGCCGCGCCTCACCCTCCAGCGTCAGATCCACCCCACGCAGCCGGACCGCCACGCTGCACGCCGGGTTCACCGCGAGGTTCCGCGACTTCAGAGTGGACGGCCCACTGACGAAGTACAGCGAGTCGTCCACCCAGATCGCCCCAACCCCGGCCGAGTGCGGCCGCCCGTCAGGCCGGACGGTGGCGAGGAAGAACGTCAGGTCCTCCTGGGGCGTGTCGCTGGCGAGGACATCGCGCGCCCTGCTCCACGGCAACTCCGCGGACCCGTACTGATCAAGGTTTCGAGTGCTCTTCGGCTCGGTCATACCCGTACGTCGAACGGGCCGCCCGCGAATCGACACGTCACGCCGACGACTTCACCGAGCCCGCGGTGGGGCGGGGGGGGGGGGCCGGCCCCCCGCGCCCCCCGGCGCGTA
>NZ_JBHYHC010000216.1:0-9899 GCF_042738955.1 Umezawaea sp. NPDC059074 | reverse complement strand
CGTAGCGGCAGGCCGGTACCGGCATGCGGAAGGGGGCCCCCCCCCCCGGGGGGGGGGGGCGCACCTCGAGGGACCGGCGGCTCAGGAGATCGAGCCGCCCGCGTCCACCTTGAAGTCCGCGCCCGTCACGTAGCTCGCCCGCGACGAGGCGAGGAACAGGATCGCCTCCGCGATCTCGTGCGCCCTGGCCGTGCGCTTCAACGCCGTCGACCCGCCGATCGCCTCGACGCCCTCGCCCCACTCGGCGAGCACGCCGTCGGTGCGGGTCGGGCCGGGGGCGACGGAGTTCACCCGCACGTTCGGGCCGAACTCCGCGGCCCACGTCCTGGTCAGCGACGCGAGCGCGGACTTCGACGCGCTGTAGGCGGACGCGCCGGGCATCCCCTTGGCCGTGGCCAGGCTGGTCACGTTGACGATGCTCGCGCCGCCCTTCTCGAGCATGTGCGGCACCAGCTTCGCCACGAGGACGAACGCGCCGCGCACGTTCGTGGCGAAGATGTCGTCGAAGGTCGCGATGTCCTGGTCGACCGTGAGGCTGGTCGGGAACGCGCCCGCGTTGTTGACGATGACGTCCACGGGCCCGGTCTGCCGCACCAGCTCCTCGATCGAGTCCACATCGGACAGGTCGGCCTGGACGTAGCGCACGTCCCCGCCGATCTCGTCGACCGCGGCCTTGCCCCGCTCGGCGTCGCGGCCGGTGATGACGACCCGCGCGCCTTCGCGGACGAACAGGCGCGCGGTCTCCAGCCCGATCCCCGCCGTGCCTCCGGTGACCAGGGCGACCTTGTTCTCCAGTTCCATGCTGCTGAACCCTCCACAGTGGACTTCCACGGTCACCTTCGCGGTGACTCGCCCTGGTCAACTTCGTGGAGGGGTCGGGTATTGCCGTTCGGTTGCCGGTAAAGGCGATGGCGGCCATAAGCCACGCCTGGAGCTAGTGGGAGCGGTCCTCCAGCGAGGCCACGAGCGCGCCCAGGTCGCGCCGCCGGGAGTGCGCGGGCCACACGGCCCACGTCCGGCGCACGATCGGGTGGCCCACCAGCGCCAGCCACGAGATCCCGTCCGGCAGCGGGTGCGGCCAGTCCGGGGGAGCGAGGGTGAACGCGCCGCCCGTGCTGACGGCGGCGAGCTTCACCTCGGCGAGCATCGTGTACCCGTCGGGCACGGCAGGGCCGAGGTCCAGGCCGTGGCTGCGCAGCACGGCGGTCAGCTCGTCGTACCAGGCCGGACTGCCCGACCTCGGGAAACCCACCCACGTGAGGCCCGCGAGCGCGTCGAGGCGCACGCCGTCCGGCCCGGCGAGCGCGGCGATCCGCTCGGAGGTCAGCACCACGCCGAGCCGTTCCTCCAGCACCAGCGCCGCGTCGAGGTTCGAGCCCGCCGGCCGTTCTCGCAGCAGCCCGAGGTCGAGGTCGCCCGCGAGCAGCGCGGCGGTCTGCGCGGACGTGGACAGGTGCTGGAGCACGGGCCGGGTGCGGGGGTGGGTCGAGCCGAGCTCGGCGAGCGCGGTGGCCAGGAGGTCGCTCGGCAGCTCCAGCGGAACGCCCACGCGCAGCACGTCCCGATCGGGCCCGGTGTGCCCGGCCATCACCGCCACCGCGCGGTCGTGGCGGGCCAGCACGTCCCGTGCCTCGCCCAGCAGGACCGTTCCCGCCTCGGTGGCCGTCACGCCGGTGCTGCTGCGCACCAGCAGCCGCACCCCGAGCGACCGCTCCAGGTTGTTGACGGTCTGGGACAGCGCGGGCTGGCTCACGTGCAGCTTCCGCGCCGCCGCGGACAACCCGCCCTCCTCCACGACGGCCACGAACGCCCGCATCTCCCGCAGTTCCACCGCCCCATTCCAGCAGGCCGGGGAGGGGGCCGCCATCGGCGGTGCGGTCAGGCGCCGCGGACGGTGGCGATGATCGTGTCGAGGACCTCGCCGATGGTGGTCCCGTCGTCGTGCGCGGCCCACGTGGACACCGCGACGTCGAGGCACGTGAACGCGGCGGCGACCAGGGCGCGGGGGGACGGGTGGCCGTCCGGGACGCCCAGACGTGCGGCGATGAGGGGGACCAGGGGTTCCTGCCAGTGCAGTTGTTGTTCCAGGTGGCGGGCGTGCAGGAGAGGTGACTCCTGGACCATGGTGATGATCCGGCGCAGGTGGTCGGGGGACTCGGCGTAGTCGGTCAGCAGCACGTCGAAGGCCTGTCGGAGCGCGTCCCAGGCGGGTTCGGCGGGCGGGCGGAGGCGCAGGGCGTCGTGGAGCCGTTCGCCGGAGCGGTTCAGCTGCGCGAGGACGACGTCCTCCTTGGTCGTGAAGTACCGGAAGACGCTGCGCGCCGACAGCCCGACCCGTGCGGCGATCTGGTCGATGGTGGTCGCCTCGTAGCCGTTCTCGAGGAACAGGCGCAGGGCCGTGTCGCTGATGTCCTGGCGGGCGGCTTCGCGCTTGCGCTCGGCGAAACCGGATCGGGGCGAGGTCATGAGGCATCATAGCGTGTTAGTTTTGTCATGAACTGACACTTTTGGCTCTCAATGACAGGTGGACGACCGTGCCCAAGACCATCGTCATCACCGGATCGAGTGACGGCATCGGGGCCGCGGCGGCCCGACAACTCGCCGGGCGCGGCCACACCGTCGTGGTCGTGGGCCGGTCGCCGGACAAGACCGCCGCGGTCGCCCGCGAGATCGGCGGCGACCACTTCGTCGCCGACTTCGCGCGCTTCGCGGACGTGCGAGCCCTGGCGGCGGCGCTCGGGGCGAAGTACCCGCGGATCGACGTGCTGGCCAACAACGCGGGCGGCGTCTTCGGCGACCCCGGCAAGACGGTCGACGGCTTCGAGAAGACGGTGCAGGTCAACCACCTCTCCCCGTTCCTGCTCACCAACCTGCTGATGGACACCCTGCTCGCCGCGCGGGCGTCGGTGATCCAGACCTCCAGCGCGGGCGCGCGGATGGTGCGCTCCCTCGACGTCGACGACCTCGACAACGACCGGAACTTCTCCGCGGGAAAGGCCTACAGCGCCTCGAAACTCGAGAACATCCTGTTCACCAGGGAACTGCACACCCGCTACCACGACCGGGGCTTGTCGGCGGCGGCGTTCCACCCCGGCGGCGTCGCCACGAACTTCGCCGACGACAGCACCGCCTGGCTCCGCCCGCTCTACCGCAACCCCGTGATCAGCCGCCTGCTCACCAGCGCCGACAAGGCCGCGCGACAGCTGGTCTGGCTGGCGGAGGGACAGCCCGGCGTCGACTGGCAGTCCGGGCAGTACTACGAGAAGTACCGCCCCAGGAAGACCCGACCGCTGCCGGACCAGGACCACGTGACCCGCAGGCTGTGGGACCGCTCAGCCGAGGTGACCGGCCTCGGGGGGTGATGACGGCGGGCACGTGGTGGGTGTCGGTGAGGTGTTCCGCGATCCCGCGCCAGTCCTCCGCGCTGCCGCCCGGACCGTGCGGCAGGAGCAGGTGTGGTCCCGATCCGCCGAAAGGAACAGGAAACGCGCACGTGTCCCTGGGATCATCCCGCATTCGCGCGCGGCCGCGGGTATGGATCCATTGGAAATCCTGGTATGTCGCGAGTTAACCAACCCCACGTGTGGCGCTCACCTGTTGGACCTTCAGCCGTGCTGACTCGCGATCAAGGTCGCAGCGGTGAGGCTGCTCGACAGGTGACCCGCCGGGCTGTGCGGGGCGATGCGGGCAGCCCGACCGGAGGGTTCTGGGTGTGGCACGTTTTCAGTGCTATCGCATTGTGGAAAGCGGTATCAGGTGGCGTTTGCTGGGCGGCAACAACAGGGTTCTCGGCGTCGGCGTGCGCGACCACCCCGAGTACGCGGACGTGGTCGTGGAGATCGAGCTGGTGCGGGCGAGCCTGGTGGTCCCGTCGTTCGAGATCGAGCACAGCGGCAGCGGCCGGTGGTGGTGGCGGATCGCGGAGTTGGCGCGGTCCGCGCAGGGGTTCGCCCGTCGCGTGGACGCCGAACTGGCTGCCGGGAGGTTCCGCGCCCGCGTCTCGGAAGCCGACGTCGACCCGGCCATCGCGGTGTTCTACCCCGGCCAGCGCGGTCGGAGTTCGACCGGACGCCCTACCCCGCCGGGCAAGGACGTGTGGCCGCAGCGACCCGTTGGTTGACGGTTCACCTTCCGGGGGACGGGCGGTCACGTGGGCGGGTTTCGCTTGCGGGGCTTGGGAAATCGGGAACCGACGAAGGAGTGGCAACAGCGGATGCCCACCGACCGGCCACGCGCCATCGCGCCGACCGTCCCGTTCGCCGACCGGGTGTTCCGGGGCGCGGTGACGTCGAGCGGCGTGTTCGTCCTGCTGGTGATGGGCGGGATCGGGATCTTCCTGGCGTACCAGGCGGTTCCGACGCTGCGGGCGCTGGGCTGGAGCTTCTTCACCGAGAACCTGTGGCGGCCGGAGTCCAACCGGCTGGGAATCCTGTCCGTCGCGCTGGGGACGATCCAGGTCGCGCTCGTGGCGATCGTCGTGTCCTTCCCCCTCGCGCTGGGCACGGCGCTCTACATCTCCGAGTACGCGCCGCCGGGCCTGCGGCGGACGCTGATCGCGCTGCTGGACCTGATGGCCGCCGTGCCGAGCGTGATCTACGGGCTGTGGGGGTTCTTCTTCCTCCAGGGGGAGATCATCTACCTGGCGCGGTGGCTGTCGAAGTACCTGGGGTTCCTGCCCTTCTTCCACGTCGAGACGGACGTGGACGCCGCGGTGTGGGAGAAGTCCCAGTACACGTCGTCGGTGTTCATCTGCGGGGTCGTGGTGGCGATGATGGTCATCCCGATCACCGGGTCCGTCATGCGCGAGGTCTTCGCCCAAGCCCCCGTCGGGGAGCGGGAAGCCGCGCTGGCGCTGGGTTCCACGCGCTGGGGCGTCATCCGGTCGGTCGTGCTGCCCTTCGGTCGGGGCGGCGTGATCGGCGGCACGATGCTCGGCCTCGGCCGGGCGCTGGGCGAGACCATCGCCGTCGCGCTGATCATCTCGCCCGCCTTCGACGTGAAGTTCCGGCTGCTGGAGAAGGGCGGCAACACGATCTCCGAGCTGATCGCGCTGCGGTTCGGCGAGTCCAGCCCGTTCCAGCTCTCGGCGCTGCTGGCCGCGGGCATGGTGCTGTTCCTGTTCACCCTGCTGATCAACGTGATCGCGTCGATGGTCGTGGCCCGCAGCCGCAGCGGCGCCTCGACCGAGATCTGACCGGGGGCGACCGCTGATGACGATGACCGTCGAACCGGTGCGGGACACCGTGATCGAGGCCGAGCCGCCCGCCCCCGAGGTGCGCCGGGAGGTCGGCGGGCGGACGCTGGACGACGTCCTGGCCGCGCTGGGCTCGGCGCTCGGCGGCCTCTCCCTGGTGTGGGTGCTCTACGGGAACCTGCTGCCGACCTCGGGCGCGCTGGGGTTCGTCGTGTGCTGGTACCTGGCGTTCGTGCTGATGTACGCGGGGGTCACCGCGCTGCGCCACCCGCGGCCGGTGATCGCCGACCGGGTCGCCTCCGCCGTCGTGCACGCGGCGGCGTGCCTGGTCGGCCTCGGGTTGTTCCTGGTCATCGGCTTCACGTTCTGGCGTGGCGCGGAGGCGTTGGGGCACGTCAACTTCTTCGTCGACGACCTGCGCGCGGCCGGGCCGTTGGACCCGCTGGAGAAGGGCGGCGTGCTGCACGCGCTGGTCGGCACGCTGGTGCAGATGGTGATCGCGGTGTCGATCACCCTGCCGCTCGGGGTGGCGTGCGCGGTCTTCCTCAACGAGGTCAAGGGACCGCTGGCCAGGCCGGTCCGCACGGTCGTGGAGGCGATGACCGCGTTGCCGTCGATCGTGGCCGGCCTCTTCATCTACGTGACGGTGCTGGTGCTGGCGGGGTTCGACCGCAGCGGGCTGGCGGCGTCGTTGGCGATCAGCGTGATGATGCTGCCGATCATCGCTCGGGCCTCGGAGGTCGTGCTGCGGGTGGTGCCCGGCGGTCTGCGGGAGGCGAGCCTCGCGCTGGGCGCCTCGCAGTGGCAGACGGTGTGGCGGGTCGTGCTGCCCACGGCGCGGCCGTCGCTCGCGACCGCGTTGATCCTGGGCATCGCGCGCGGCATCGGCGAGACCTCGCCGGTCCTGCTCACCGCCGGGTACACCACGTACCTCAACCTCGACCCCACCTCGGGGCCGATGGTGTCGCTCCCGCTCGTGACCTACAGCCTCGCGCGGTCGTCGGAGAAGGTCGACCAGGCGCGCGCGTTCGGCGCGGCCTCGATCCTGCTCGCGCTGGTGCTGCTGCTGTTCGTGATCGCGCGCCTCGTCGCGCAGCGCTCGACCAAGGGAGGACGTCGATGAACCGGTTCACGCGGTTGGCCGCGGTGGTGGTGCTGCTCGGCGTCACGGCCGTGGTCTCGCCCGTGCCCGCCGGGGCGCAGAGCTACTACCCGATCCGCGGCTCCGGCTCGTCGTGGAGCGAGAACGCCATCAAGCAGTGGATCTCCGACGCCAGCACGTTCGGGCTGCCCGCCAGCTACTCGGGCACCGGGTCCAGCGCGGGCAGGCTCGACTTCGCGCAGAAGATGAACGACTTCGCGGTGTCGGAGATCCCGTTCCAGGGCACGGACCCGACGACCGGCAACGCCGACAACTCCAACGGCAGGCCGTTCGCCTACATGCCGATCGTGGCGGGCGGCACCGCGTTCATGTACAAGATCTCGATCAACGGCGCGCTGGTCCGCGACCTGCGGCTCAGCGGCGAGACGATCGCGAAGATCTTCACCGGCGCGATCACCGACTGGTCCGACGCGCAGATCACCTCGGACAACAACGGCCGCGCGCTGCCGAAGAAGCGGATCGTCCCGGTGGTGCGGTCCGACGGTTCCGGCACCACGGCCCAGTTCACGCTGTGGATGTCCAAGCAGCACTCGGCGCAGTACTGCCCGTTCTTCGCGCAGAACGTCGACGCGGGCAAGCCGTGCGGGCTCACCTCGTACTACCCGACGTTCGGCAACGCCGTGGCGCAGAGCGGGTCGTCGCAGATGGCGGGCTACATCACCGCCGAGTACGGCGAGGGCGCGATCGGGTACGTCGAGTACTCCTACGCCAGGGCGGCGAACTACCCGGTGGCGAAGGTGCGCAACGCCGCGGACTACTTCGTCGAGCCGACCGACTACAACGTCGCCGTCGCGCTCCAGTCCGCCCGGATCGAGCAGGACAAGACCAAGGACACGTACCTGACGCAGATCCTGGACGGCGTCTACAGCAGCTCCGACCAGCGCACGTACCCGCTGTCGTCGTACTCCTACATGATCCTGCCGACCTCGGAGGACGGGAAGACGACCCAGCAGTCCGGGCGCACGCTGGGCGCGTTCGCGCACTACTTCCTGTGCCAGGGCCAGCAGAAGATGGGGCCGCTGGGCTACTCGCCGCTGCCGTTGAACCTGGTGCAGGCCGGGTTCGACCAGGTGGCCAAGGTGCCGGGCGCCGAGCAGCAGGCGCTCAACCCGGTTGGCTGCCTCAACCCCACGTTCGACCCGGCCGATCCCGGCAGCAACCTGCTGGCCAAGACCGCGCCGATGCCGAAGGACTGCGACAAGGTCGGCGCGGGACCGTGCGGCGCCGAGACCGGTGGCGGCTCGGACCCGACCGGCGGCCAGAACCCCGACGGGCAGAACGGCCAGTCGGGCCAGAACGGGCAGCCGGGCCAGTCCGACCAGGGCGGCTCGAACCAGACCGGTGGTGACACGCCCGTCGACCAGCTCGGTCAGGACGGCGGCGTGGACCCGTTGACGGGCCTGCCGGTCACCAACAACCGCAACGGCACCGGGAACACCGGCACGGCCACGGGCCGGGTGACGGAGCTGGCCTCCGGGCGGTCGGAGGGCATGACCACCTCGCTCGGGGCGCTGGTGGCGCTGGAGGTCCTGCTGGTGCTCGTGGTGCCGGTGTTCGTGGCACGCGCGGTGCGACGACGACGTGACGACCAGGGAAGCGGTGTGCGAAGGTGATCCGCAAGAGCGTCCACTTCGGACTCGTGGTCGGCATCGCGCTGGTGGCGAGCGCGACCATGCTGCTGGCGGGACAGGCCGCGGTCGTGGTGCCCGGCACGGGGAGCACCCAGCCGGTGTCCGCGAGCCAGGACTTCGACCAGTTCTACGCCCCCGGCGTCGAGGGCGCGGCCCGCGGCACGGTGACCGTGTCGCAGACCTCGGACCTGGTGCGCCAGCGGGTGAAGGTGTCGTGGTCCGGCTTCCGGCCGACCCGCAACGAGGCGTACCCGGTCGCGATCATGCAGTGCTGGGGCGAGGCGTCGGCGGTGACCCCGCAGCGGTGCTGGTCCAGCGGTCGCGGCATGGAGCCCGCGACGTTCACCGACGTCAGGCCGTGGGACCCGGTGGTGTTCGGCGACTTCGGCGACCCCGGCGCGAACCTGTCCACGGTCATGTCGTTCACCGCCCGCGACGGCATCCGCTACTCGTGGGACCAGGTGTCGGCCAACCCGACGACCGGCGTGCCGGACGCGTGGCCGGACGGCAGCGTGAAGGCGGGGCCGCCGCCGGACCTGTCGCAGGACACCAACAACTTCGTCCAGCCGCCCACGCTGCGCGGCGAGACCCGCGCGGACGGCACCGGCGCGGTGGACATCGAGCTGCTGCCGTCCGAGCAGCTGCCGAGCCTCGGCTGCTCGGACGCGAACGCGTGCTCGTTGGTCGTGGTGCCGATCGGCGAGCCGCACTGCCTGCCCGCGGAGGAGCTGCCGCTTGAAGAGTGGGCGGCGGCGTGCGTGCCGAACGCGGACGCCTCGTCGTTCCGCGACGCGTCGACGTGGAAGACGCCGACCAACTGGGATCGCCGCTTCGCGTTCCCGCTGTCGTTCCGCAAGAGCGCCGCGGTGTGCTCGGTGGACAACCGGCCGGAGACCGGGCTGACCGGGTCGCCGTACCTCGGGCAGCTGATGGCGAGCTGGCGGCCCAAGTTCTGCCTGGACACCGGGTTGTTCAAGCTGGGCTACACGAACCTCGGCGAGGGTGACGCGCGCCGCCAGTTCGTCACCAACCTGACCGAGCGCCGCGCGGACGGCGTGAACGCCGTGCTCACCTCGCGGTCGCCGGACACCGTCGAGGGCAGCCCGGTCGTCTACGCGCCGATCGCCACGACCGGGTTCACCGTGGGCTTCGTCCTCGACGACGCCGACGCGGGCGAGGTGACCAAGCTCAACCTCACGCCCCGGCTGCTGCTCAAGATGCTCACCCAGTCCTACACGGCGATGGCGCCGGGCATCGAGACCCACCCGGCGATCTCCGGCAACCCGGTGTGGTGGGGCGACGACCCGGAGCTGGCCCAGGCCAACCCCGGTCTGCGGGTCGGCGGGTCCGACCGGCTCTCCTCGACGTACCCGCTGCTGGTGCAGGGCGACCTGGACCTGACCTACGCGTTGACGAACTACGTCGTCGCCGACCCGGCCGCGGTGGCCTGGCTGGGCGGCGCGCCCGACGAGTGGGGCATGAAGGTCAACCCGAAGTTCCTCGCCCAGCAGTTGCCGTACTCGCAGGTCGAGCTGCGCGACGACTGGCGGGTGCCGGACAACGCCACCAGCTACCGGGGGCAGATCTGGTTCAACCTCACCGCGAACCAGGTGTCGTCCGTCGTCGGGGCGGCGGTGGCGCTGGTGCAGGCCAGGCCGACCGCGACGACCAGCGAGAGCCTCGTCGGCGGCACGCTGGTCTACAAGCGGCCCGAGCGACAGCAGACCGGCAGGCGGTCGCTGATCGCGATCACCGACGCGGCCGACACCGCGGTCTTCGGACTGCGCACGGCCGCGCTGAAGACGCCGACCGGGGCGTTCGTCGCGCCGGACCGGGACGCGATGACCAACGGGCTCAAGGCGACCACGCTCGACGAGAAGACCGGGATGCTCGCGGTCGACCAGTCGAAGCT